>JAUVPO010000231.1 GCA_030598625.1 Deferribacteres bacterium
ACCTCACAGTGAAACCTTCGAGGAGAGAGGTTGTGAGGGTAAAGGTCTTGACTTTTATCCCCCGGCTTTCTTAAAAAGAAGGCCGGGTTTTTTATTTTGGATTAATATGGATAGATTGAAAATTACTTTTATTATAGGCGGTGCAAGGAGCGGTAAGAGTGCCTTTGCCCTGAGTGAGGCCATGAAGGTTGAGGGGCGGAAGGCGTACATTGCAACTGCAGAGGCGCTTGACGAGGAAATGCGGGAGCGCATTGAAAAACATAAGGCTGAAAGAGGGAGTGACTGGGAGACCTGTGAAGCGCCTCTTAAAATTTCTGAGGCTCTATTGAACATGAAAAACACATACAGTGTTGTCCTGCTTGACTGCCTTACCATATGGCTGTCTAACATTTTACTCAGGGCAGAGACCCCGGGTCCGGGAATAGAGTCTCCTGAAGGGAGTCTCCGGGAATTTACAGATAACCTGAAGAAGCTTAATGGCATGAAACTTTTTATCGTTTCAAACGAAGTCGGCTCAGGGATTGTACCTGAAAATAAACTGGCCAGGAGATTCCGGGACCTGGCAGGTACATTAAACCAGAAAATTGCCGGGATCGCCGATGAAGTATATTTGGTAACAGCCGGGATACCGATGAAAATAAAATAAATAAACCGTTTCAACGGTTCAAACCGCTTGAACTGTTCGAACCGTTAAAAAAATGGAGGGACTTATGGATTTACAATCAATACTGTCGGGCATTACAAACACGAACGGCAAATTCGCGGCGCAGGCCCAGGAGCGGCTGGATAATCTTACCAAACCTCAGGGGAGCCTCGGAAGGCTCGAGGAGTTCGCAAAGCAGCTCGTTGCCATATCTGAAAACACGATGCCCGATCTTGATAAAAAGGTCGTCTTTACTTTTGCAGGAGACCACGGCGTGGCAGAAGAAGGTGTCTCTGCATTTCCAAAAGAAGTTACACCCCAGATGGTGCTCAATTTCATACATGGCGGAGCAGGCATTAATGCCCTCGCCGGACACGCAGGGGCAGACGTAGTTGTTGTCGACATCGGGGTTGATTATGATTTTGGCGGTCTTAAAAAGGACGGGTTTGTATCGAAAAAAATAATATCCGGGACAAAGAACATGAGAAGAGGTCCTGCAATGACGCGCGAAGAAGCTGAGCAATGTATCCTGGTAGGGATTGAACTGGCAAATGAATATGCGAAAAAAGGATACAAGATATTCGGTACCGGTGATATGGGCATTGCAAACACAACTCCTTCAAGTGCAATCACGAATGTCATGACCGGAAAGTCAGTTGAAGATATTACAGGAAGAGGTACCGGAATAAATGACGATGCCTGGAAAAATAAGGTTGCGGTAATAAAGGATTCTATTAAGGTTAACAACCCGGACACTTCTGATCCGATTGACGTACTTGCAAAACTGGGCGGTGCTGAAATTGCGGGCATAGCTGGCCTGATCATCGGAGCTGCTGCAAACAAGGTCCCGGTTGTTGTGGACGGATTCATTTCTACAGCAGGTGCATTGATAGCTTATTTAATCGAACCCAAAACAAGAGACTATATGTTCGCTGCCCACATGTCGCAGGAAATCGGACATAAATCAATTCTTGAAAAAATAGGCCTCAGGCCGATACTGGACCTCGACATGAGGCTGGGTGAAGGCACAGGTGCTGCGCTCGCAATGCTGGTTATAGAATCGGGTTTAAAAATTTATAAAGAGATGGCGACCTTCGCAGAAGCTGCGGTGGCAGAGAAAAGTAATTAACGGTTCAAGCTGCTCAAGCCGTTTGAACTGTTCAAGCGATTTTTTATGAAAAAAATGTTACTCGCATTTCAGTTTTTGACGATAATCCCTGTCAGGGATATGGGGGAGGTCTCTGACCAGGAGATCGGAGGGTCAACCATCATTTTCCCGCTGGTGGGATTTATTGAAGGGATACTGTTGTCAGTGCTGGCCTTTCTTTGCTTGAAAGTGTTCCCTGCGGAACTGACTAACGCGCTTCTGGTCCTCGCGATCGTGATCATGAACGGCGGCCTTCACCTTGACGGCCTGGCGGATACGTTTGACGCAGTTGCCTCAAGAGGAGACCTCGAAAAAAAACTCCTGGTCATGAAAGACAGCTCGGTCGGCCCGATGGGCGTAATTGCGATTGTTATGGTGCTTCTTTTGAAATATGTGTTATTGAATGCCGTATTTTTCCATTCAACTATTAATGTATATATAACTGTGCTGATCATAATGCCTGTGGTCTCCCGGTGGGCAATGGTCCCGGCAGCATACCACTGCACGTCTGCGAGGAAGGACGGGTTAGGCAGGATGTTCCTTGAGCATACAGGAACGAAAGAGCTTTTGACCGCAACGGTCATGGCTGTTTTGATCATCTTGTTAGCAGCAGTATCCGGCTCACAATATCCATTTTTTATTTTTTGCGTAATGTTCGCATTGCCCGTTATATATTTTTTTATTTTCGGAGCTGCATGGTTTTTCAAACAAATATTCGGAGGTATGACCGGAGATTCATTCGGGGCGATTAATGAGATTGCGCTCCTGATCTTCCTGGTCACAACGGTCATATGGCTACAAAAGTTTATCTGATCCGCCATGGAGAGACAGAAGGCGCGGATGCAAGGCGTTATAAAGGGCATATAGATGTGCCACTGTCTGAGAACGGAATTGAACAGGTGAGGAGATTATCTGAATATATCAGCACGGGTGCAGGGGCACGGCGTGCCGTGCCCCTGCAGGCAATTTATTGCTCTGGTCTGAGCCGGGCCCAAAAGAGTGCTGAAATCATTGCGGAGCCTTTTGGCCTCAAACCGGTAGTGGTAGAAGATTTAAAAGAAAGAAGCTTTGGTGTGTGGGAAGGGATGTCATTTGATGAGATCAAGGAACAGTATCCGGATGCATTCACGGCCTGGGCGGAGAACCCTCTGAAATTCAGCCCTATGGAGGGTGAAAGTACACTTGATGTTAAGGACCGGGCTTTAAGAGTGTTTAATGAAATTACTGAAAAACATAACGGGGACAGCATCGCGATTGTTGCCCATGGAGGAATAAACCGTGTGATACTGTGTGAACTGCTCGGCATACCTCTTGAAAATATTTTCAGAATTGAACAGGATTTTTCAGCATTAAATGTAATTGAACTATGGGATTATCCCGTGATAAAACAATTGAATTTTACGATTTGATTTTATGGCTAAAGCAATAATGATACAGGGAACAGGTTCCGGCGCCGGGAAGAGCGCGGTCGTTGCCGGTCTTTGCAGGATATTCAGAGACTTGGGTATTAAGGTTGCACCTTTTAAATCACAGAATATGGCACTGAACTCCTTCATCACAAAAGAAGGCGGGGAAATCGGGCGTGCCCAGGCATTCCAGGCAGAAGCTGCGGGAATTGATCCGGTAAATGACATGAACCCCGTGTTGCTTAAAGCAACGGGCGAGGCAGGAAGCCAGGTAATCCTGAACGGTAAAGTACACGCAACCATGAAGGCCAGTGAATATTATGCAATCAAGGACAAGGTATGGG
>JAUVPO010000214.1 GCA_030598625.1 Deferribacteres bacterium
CGACAAAGGAGACTTTGAACTGGCTGTTGCTCTGGGCATAATTCTCCTTACTATCTCATTTACCATAAACGGAACACTTTTCTGGCTGCAGAAAAAGGGAATAAAAAATGATTGACAGACTTGAGGTCCTGGATATAAGAAAGCAGTATAACTCACGATTCGAGCTGGCATGTTCATTTGATGCAACTAAAGGCGCTGTCTATACAATAGCAGGGCCAAACGGGAGCGGCAAATCAACTCTCTTGAGAATACTGAGTCTTATTGAGCCGCCGGACAGCGGGAAGGTTATTTATTACAACGATGGCGCATCGATGTTAAACCCGTATAAAAATATTGTGATCAGGAGAAAAGTCGTGCTTGTTCCCACAAGGGCCGGGCTGTTTAATGAGACTGTTTTTAATAATGTCGCCTACGGGCTTAAGTTAAGAAGGACTATCAACAGCGTAATCGGAGATCGTGTTATGGAGGCCCTGAAAGAAGTAGGGCTTGCCGGAAAAGAATACAGGAATGCACTTGAACTATCATCCGGCGAGGCGCAGCGGCTGGCGCTTGCCAGGGCGCTCGTTATTGATCCGGACATCCTTTTTCTTGACGAACCCACGGCATCGCTTGATCCGGACAACACCAGGGTCATAGAGGACATTATTTCTGAATGGCGCCGCAAAACTAATAAGATTATTGTTATTGTTACCCACAACCTGCATCAGGCAAAGGCACTCTCTGATATTGTCATATTTATGTATAAAGGAAAAATAATAGAGAGTTCATCAGTCGACTCTTTTTTTAAAAAACCCTCTACTAAACTTGCGCAAAAATTTATCTGTGGTGAGGTCTATTAGAAAGAGGAACCGATCTGTTAAAATTTTTCTTGACAAACGGGTGAATATGGTTATAATGAAGACTTATAAATAAGATAAAATAAATAAATTATTTTTTTAGAGTGTGTTTTTTATATAAATAGCTTTAAGGACTTTTTCCTCAATAATACAATTTTAAACTGCAACCTTTAAAACTTTGAAAGGGAGGATGTTTTTATGGATGTATCGAGGCGAAATTTCTTTAAGGCCACAGGGGGAACGCTGTTATTAAGCTCCCTCGGACTTAATCTCCAGCCGGCCCGCTCCTATGCTCATACTCTTCCAATTAGATACGCTAAAGAGACACAGACTATCTGCCCGTATTGCGCGGTAGGGTGTGGAATTATTGTCCACTCCAGGAATGGCAAGGTCATCAACACGGAAGGGGACCCTGACCATCCTATAAACGAAGGCACCCTTTGTTCAAAAGGCGCGGCCCTCTATCAGTTGATAAATAACCCGACGAGACTGACGAAACCGAGATACCGTGCGGCCGGCGCATCCGAATGGAAAGAGGTCGAGTGGGACTGGACATTGGATGCGATTGCCAGGAAGATAAAGGCAACAAGGGACAGAACGTTTTCAATTAACAACAAGAAGGGACAGGCAGTCAACCGCTGTGACGGTATCGCTTCCGTAGGAAGCGCGGCGCTTGACAACGAGGAATGCTATATATTCCAGAAATGGCTCCGCTCACTCGGACTTGTCTATATAGAACACCAGGCCCGAATATGACACTCCGCAACTGTAGCGGCTCTGGCAGAGTCGTTTGGTCGCGGTGCGATGACAAACCACTGGATAGACATCAGAAACGCGGATGTCATCCTTATAATGGGAAGCAATGCTGCTGAGAACCATCCCATTAGTTTTAAATGGGTAATGAAGGCAAGAGAAAAGGGCGCGAAGCTGATCAGTGTTGACCCCCGTTTCACAAGGACCTCGGCAAGGGCGGACATTTATGCCCCTATCCGTTCAGGCGCTGACATCGTATTCCTTAACGGAATGCTCAAATATATCATCGACAACAATTTGTATGATGATTTCTACGTCAAGAATTACACCAATGCGCCGTTCCTTGTTAATGAAGACTTTAAAATGCCCGGTGAGCTTGATGGTGTATTTTCCGGTTATGACGAGAAAAACAGGAAGTACAACAAAAAGGCCTGGGCGTTCCAGACAGATACTGATGGCATCGTAAAAAAGGACAAGGGCTTATCACATCCTTTTTCAGTATTCCAATTGCTTAAAAAACATGTTTCCCGATACGACATTGATACAGTTGAAATGATTACCGGTACTCCCAAGGACAAAATTGCGGAGATCTACAAGATTTACACTTCAACAGGCATACCGGACAAATCGGCCACTATTATGTATGCAATGGGTTGGACACAGCATACAGTAGGGACCCAGATTATCAGGACAATGGCCATGATCCAGCTGATGCTCGGGAATATGGGGGTGTCAGGCGGAGGAGTTAATGCACTCAGGGGCGAAAGTAATGTCCAGGGCTCCACTGACCACTGCCTGTTGTTCCATATCCTGCCGGGATATCTAAAAACACCAAAGGCGTCACAGCCGACTCTCAAGGATTACAATGATAAATATACCCCGAAGACGAAAGAGCCGATGAGCGCCAACTGGTGGGGCAACTATCCGAAATATTCGGTCAGCCTGCTTAAAGCCCATTATGGAGCGGCTGCTACCAGGGATAACGACTTCGGTTACAGCTGGCTGCCCAAGCTTGATGACGGTCAGAATGCTTCATGGCTTATGATCTTTGATGAGATGATCAAAGGGAACTTCGAAGGGTTCTTTGCATGGGGGCAGAACCCTGCCTGCTCAGGGGCAAACGCGGGCAAGGTACGGAAGGCGATAGGTAAACTGAAATGGATGGTCAACGTTAACCTCTTTGATAATGAAACAGGCTCATTCTGGAAAGGCCCTAATGTAAATTCCGAGGATATTGAGACAGAAGTCTTTCAGCTCCCCTGTGCGGCGTCCTGTGAGAAAGAGGGCAGCATTACCAACTCGGGCAGGTGGGCGCAGTGGAGATACAAGGCGGTCAATCCTCCGGGCCAGGCGCTGCCTGATTCGGAAATAATAAACGAGCTTTTCTGGCGGGTGAAGAAACTGTATGAGCAAGAGGGAGGGATATTCCCTGGTGCGGTTACCAAACTCGCATGGGACTATGGGCCCAAGGACCTGAATGGCAAGGTATCGAAGATGGACCCGCATGCCATTGCAAAAGAGATCAACGGATACTTCATGGAGGACAAGGAGGTCAAGGGTAAGCTCTATAAGAAAGGAACTCTTGTCCCGAGTTTCGGATTCCTCCAGGCTGACGGTTCAACTTCCTCGGGCAACTGGTTGTACTCTCAATCATATAATGAAAAGGGCAATATGATGGCCAGGAGGTCAAAGAAAGACCCGACAGGAATGGGGCTTTATTCCGAATGGTCATGGTGCTGGCCGGTAAACAGGAGGATAATTTATAACCGTGCTTCCGTAGACGAGAACGGCAGTCCGAGAAACCCGAAAAAACCCGTGGTTTACTGGACCGGCAGCAAGTGGATTGGAGATGTGCCTGACGGCGGATGGCCGCCACTGGCAAACAAGGAGAAGACAAGGCTCGCCTTTATCATGAAACCGCATGGAGTGGCCCATATCTTCGGGCCTGGACGCGCGGACGGGCCGTTCCCCGAGCATTATGAACCGCTTGAATGTCCGCTGCAGGAAAACCCGCTTTCGAAGAAACACAGGATTAACCCGACGGCCAAACTCTTTTTCGAGGTCGTGGCAAAGGGCCAGAAACCGAGGGAAGGCGGCGGACTTCCGGAGGATGTGTTTGCAACATGTGATACCAGATATCCGTTTGTTGCAACGACATACCGTGTAACCGA
>JAUVPO010000125.1 GCA_030598625.1 Deferribacteres bacterium
AACCCAGAACAACAGCGTCTCAATTCCCCCTGCGATGCAAGCTCACCGATTTATACACCCCTTCAATGTTCAGCGGCAGGTAGTTTTAGTACTGGCCCAAAGCATTACCGATCGATAAAACAATCAACCCATTTATAGCAGTTATAAAAATATCTTATGCTTCCATTTTTTCTTAGGGGGAGAATAGCAGACATTAGAATTAACTTTAAGAAAGACAGGTTATCCTATTATAAGTTAACCCTAAAAGTGTATTATTTATGATTGGCCTAATAAAACTCCTTCAAGGCATCTTCTGCCTTAAGTGGAGTAAAGGACTGCCTCACAAGAGGCCCATCTTTAATAACAGGGATCCTCTCCTCCAGAATCGGCCGGTTGTTTCTGTAAATTATACCGATGGGGATTTGCTCTCCCCATTCAAGGGCTTTTTGAAATGCCTGGATTTTATCTTCAGGGTCATGCCCGGGCTCTATATGATAAACCCTCTGTTTGTACCATTCATGGGTATTTGTCCTGTTGAATGTCACACAGGGCTGCAGGATATCAACGAGTGAGAACCCTTTGTGATTTATGGCTGATTTGATGAGTTCCTTTGTATGTTCGCTGTCTCCTGAAAACCCCCTTGCCACAAAGCTGCAGTCAAGCGCTATTGCCAGCGCCATTGGATTGAGCTGCTCTGAAAATACCCCAAAGGGCTGGTTTTTTGTTTTCATCCCTTCCATGCTTGTGGGTGATGCCTGTCCTTTCGTAAGTCCGTAGATCTGGTTGTCATGGACAAACAGTTTGACATTTATATTTCTCCTGATGGCATGGATAAGGTGGTTGCCCCCCTCCCCGTAGCAGTCACCGTCCCCTGTAAATACCATAACAGGATGTTCATGGTTTGCAAGCCTGGTCCCGGTTGCAACAGGAAGCGCCCGTCCGTGAAGACCGTTAAATGTATTGCACTTAACATAATGGGGGAATTTGCTTGACTGGCCTATTCCGGATACAATGGTAAACTGGTGGGGCTCAATACCCAGCTCAACCATTGCATCTTTAAATGACCTGAGAATGCCGAAATTGCCGCATCCCGGACACCATGCCGGTTGCTGTCCCTTATAATCATCCAATGAAGGCATTCAGTTCTCCTAAAAGGCTGTCCAATGTAAAAGGCCTGCCATCATACTTATTGATCTTAACTTTAAATTCATACCCTGTTTCCGATCTTACAAGACGCGCGAATTGTCCTGTCGCGTTGTTTTCTATACATATTGAGATCGCTGCGTTTCTTAAAATACTCAGATAATCAAACTTATCTATTCCCGGAAAGGGATAGATCTCACTGAAATGCAACATTGCGATACTATTTGCTTGTGACAGCATATCAACTGCTTCCCTGATTATCCCGTATGTGGACCCCCATCCGACCAGTACTATATCAGGCTGATTATTACCATAAATCACCGGGGGCGCAATCTCTTCTCTGATAAGGGGGGATTTTTTAAAAAGCCTCTTATCAATCATTTTGATTCTTGTTTCAGCATCTTCCACAATATGACCTTCTTCATCATGTTCATCACTATCCGTCACTACCAGATGTCTTGAATCACCGGGAACACCCAATGGAGTTATTCCTGTATCTGTAAAAGCATATCTCTTATATTCTGAAAGATTTTCAAATTCACTGCCCCTGAGCCTGTAATCAGTATATTTAATCCCGCTCAAATCCAGCCCTTCATACGTCCATTGAGAGTCCGCAAGATATTGGTCCGTAATTATGATTACCGGTATCTGATATTTTTCCGCAAGATCAAATGCCTTATTTGTAAGATACAATGCCTGCTTGGGTGTACCGGGAGCAAAGATAATTCTCGGGAATTCTCCGTGAGCTGTGTATAGGGCAAATTGCAGGTCGGACTGTTCCGTCCTCGTCGGAAACCCTGTTGCCGGGCCGGGTCTCTGTGCAAGGGCAATTACTACAGGAGTCTCTGTCATTCCTGCAAGGGAAAGTCCTTCCGACATCAAAGCAAACCCTCCGCCCGAAGTTCCTGTCATGGCCCTGACTCCGGAAAAAGATGCGCCCAGGGCCATATTGATCGCTGATATCTCATCTTCAGCCTGTTCAACTATAATCCCATGTTCTTTTTCCTTGCCGGCAATGTAGTTCATAATCCCTGTGGAAGGAGTCATGGGATAAGCCGAATAAAATTTAAGGCCCGATGCAACAGCGCCAAGGCCTATTGCCTCATTGCCAGCTATCAGCATTTTTGCAGGCATGGGAGAACGGCCTCCCTCCCCTGCATCAAAAGAACATTGCTCGCAGTTCCTTACGGCAAAGTCATGTCCTGCTGCCGCGGCATGTATATTGCCTTTCACCGTATCCTCGCCTTTTTTCCTGAAAGTGTCCGTGATAATCTCATGAAGAATATTCAGCTTCATACCCAGAATACCGAGCACGGAACCTGTCGCAACAGTATTTGCCATGATCTTATTGCCGCCGTGCTCCAGGGCAAGTTTCACAAAAGGGACATCAAGGAAATTATGCCCTTCATGTTTCTGTTTCAATGCAAGTGAGTCATAAACAATTATCCCGTTTTCAGACAACTCGTCTTCGTATCGGCTTATGCCTTCTTTATTCAGTGAGACTAAAATATCTATCCTGTCTCTGGACGCCGTAACCGGACGGTCCGAGAGTCTTATTTGATAAAAATTATTTCCGCCTCTTACACGGGATTCGTAATCCTGATGGGTAAAGACATGATAACCGGCCCTTGCAAATAACCTGGCAAGGGTTCCGCCTACTGTCTGGATGCCCTGTCCCGCCTCACCGCTGATTTTTATTGAATAGTCCATTAACCTTCTTTTAAGGTCTTTTTAAATTCACTGAGCCATAGAATATGGCTTTTCTCTTCGTTTATGATTTCATCAACAATCTCTTTCTCTTTAACAACATCTCTTAGACTGTGATAGTAAAGGAGCGTTTCCTTTTCAAAACCAACGGCAAAACGAACGGCATCCTCAACAGATTCCAGGTGTTCAAGGGAAGGAAGAGATTTGTTTTTGCCGAGAAAAAACTCCGACTCAACAATGGCCCTTAAGTAATTGGCGACCTCTCCCCAGTTTTCAGGTATGAGATGACTCGTGGATTCCATAAGGCCGGAAAACATCTTTTCATGTTCACGCTCCTTCATTGCCAGGGTATCAAATAATTTTTTAAGGTCCCCGTCTTTTTCAAATCGTTTGGCCATAGCAGTATAAAAATCATAACCGAGTTTCTCGGTCTGAACAGCCTGTTCAATAACTTCATTTATTGAAAATCTTTCCATATTCACCTCTATTCAATGTTAAATACAGCGGTCTCACTGACACCCGGCAAATACTCCCCTACCGGCACCAGCTTCTTCCCCTCGGTTACGCAACCGATTATTATTGTCCACAGCTGGTTAAGCTCGGTTTTCTCCCTGTAGTTTTCGGGTATCATCCTGACAAGCGATCCTTCAAGCTCAATTTTCATGATTACCTCCCCTTTCTGAGTTGTTCTCATTATAGCTTTATTTATTCCGTAAGGTCAGCTTCTATATCCATTGAGACTTCCACATCTTTCCCGACCATAAATCCGCCCTTTTCCATGGGCTGGTTCCACGTAATGCCGAAATCTTCCCGGTTAAGAATGGCCTTTCCCGTAAGTCCTAATGTTGTTTCACCGAAAGGGCTCTTTACCGGGCCTGAGACATTTACATCCATAACAATAGACTTTTTAATGCCGTGAATATTTAAATCACCGCTGATTCTGCAATGGCCGGATCCGGCCTGCTCTGAGCCCGTACTTTTAAAGGTAATTTTCGGATATTTTTTAATGTCAAAAAAATCCGCGCTCTTCAGATGATCATCACGCTTCCCTATCCCCGTTATAATACTGTCTGTATCTATTTCAATTTCAACAGCCAGACTGTCAATATCATCAGGATCAAAAATTACCGTCCCTGAAACCTTATTCAGCTGCCCGTGCACAGAAGCAACTGTCAGGTGAAGTATTGAAAATGAGCCTACTGAATGATCTGGATCAATTTTCCATTTTGCCATTTTTACCTCCTTATAATCCGGTTATAAAAAACATTGGGGGTCCGGAGCAAGAATGTCCCCTTTACCCTCTGCCATTGAACACGAATAGGCAATAGCCCTGCAGCCCCTGCAATTCGCCCATTTTTCGCATGAACCGCACTTCCCTTTGTATTTGCTCCTGTTCCGGAGATCATTTAAGACATTTGACATTGACCATATCTCCCTCAGGGAATCTTTTTTTACATTTCCAAGAGGGATTGGCAATCGTCTGCAGGGAACAACCGTTCCGTCAGGCATTATTGTCAGTCCGGATATTCCGGCCGCGCACCCGCCAAGGGGGACATCACCCGATTCCATATCCCCCGAATTATTTCTAAACTGCGATGCAACAGGATCACCCGTTACTATTTCAAGCCCGTTATCAAGATCGAATGAAAAGATCTTTTCATAAAGATCTTTCACGGCATTTGTTTTAAGCATCTCATTCAATAAGGAGTTGCCCCTGCCTGATGGAACAAGCCTTGAAAAACCGAGCCGGTGAACTCCAAGACCGGATGAAAGCTCGACCATATCAAGTAGATACTCCGCGTTTAATCGGGAAACAGTAACGTTTAATGTCACCGTTAATCCGGCATCAAGAAGATGCCTGACACCCCGGACAGAAGCCTGAAAACTGCCCTTCCCTCTTATGCCCTCATGGATTTTCTCCGGACCTTCAATACTTACCTGCACACCTTTTACACCCATTTTATACAGTCTTCCGGCTTTTGCATTATCTATGAGAATGCCGTTAGTGAGCAGATACATGTCGAACCCGGTATTTCTGAATTCAGACAGTATCTCAAAAAGGTCGTTTCTTAAAAAAGGTTCTCCACCCGTTATATTCACACTCGGTGAAAAGTCTATTCCATACCCTGTTTGCCATCCGCTGATGGTCTCGGCAATTTCTTTAACAGTCTCTTTTATCTCAACGTATGACATCTCGTTTATATGCTTACCTGTCTGATAACAGTGTGAACATTTAAGATTACATCTTTCAGTGAGATGCCATTGTATAAGAAAATCAAAGGAATTATTTATTGACATGAATATGGCCTTTTGTAAGGTTCACGGTCCAACGGTTGGATCGTGAACCCTTTTAACCTTGACTAATTACAATTGGTTGCTTGACCAGCAACGTTTAACTCTTTCAGCCCTTTCATTTGAGACAGGTCTTACCGGGATTTTCTTTAGACCTTTTTTTAATATCACCCCAGAAAGCAGCCTCTTTTAAAAGGGCCTTTTTGCTCAAAGGCTTTCTCATACCATTCACCTCCTTTCTAAACCGACATGACATATTCTTATTTAAGAGCCTATTCCAATTCTGAAATAACCGATATGATTAATATCATAGAGTTAAAAGATGTTTTTACTATACTTGAAATATATGCTCGGGAAATTGTCAGGAATTCTGTCATTGATGTTAATCTTGATTTTTATGCAACACGGCAATCCTTCAGCAGGCGGACTGGAAAAAGCTACTTTTGCAGGAGGCTGTTTCTGGTGCATGGAGCCGCCGTTTGAAAAGCTGGAGGGCGTTAAAGAAGTTATTTCCGGGTATACGGGCGGACTCAAGGCAGACCCCACGTATGAAGAGGTCTCCGCAGGGAAGACCGGACATGTTGAGACCGTACGTATTGTTTACGATCCTATGAAGGTTACTTTTCCGGAACTTCTCGATGTGTTCTGGAGACAGATTAATCCTACTGACGCGGACGGACAGTTTGCAGACCGGGGCTCTCAGTACGGTACGGCGATTTTTTATCACTCCGAAGAACAGAGAAAACTCGCGGAGAAATCAAGAGACAAACTCGACAGATCAGGAATATATAAG
>JAUVPO010000101.1 GCA_030598625.1 Deferribacteres bacterium
CCAATAACTTCGCCCTTAAAGGCATTGCATACGCGCTTCAGAATAAAGGCAAGCACATAATCGTATCCAAAGTCGAACACCACTCCGTACTGAACACGGCGCGCTTTCTCGAAAAACAGGGGTTCGTGGTCACTTACCTGCGTGTTGACAACAACGGCATGGCAGACCCCGAATCAGTCAGGAACGCAATAACGGATGAGACCATATTAATATCCATCATACATGCAAGTCCCGAAATAGGCACTATCCAACCCATTGCGGAAATAGGCAGGATTGCCAAAGAGAAAGGCGTCCTTTTCCATACCGATGCCGTTGCATCTGTAGGCAACATCCCTGTAGACGCCGGGGCGCTCAATGCAGACCTTATGTCGTTCTCGGCGCACCAGTTTTACGGCCCCAAAGGCGCAGCCGCTCTTTACGTCAGGGAAGGCACACGCATCGTCCCGTTTATATACGGCGGTATACAGGAAGGCGGGCGCAGGGCCGGGACTGAAAACGTGCCCGCTATTGCGGGCATGGGCAAGGCAGCCGAGCTCACAAAAAGGGACCTGCAAAATAGAATTGAGCATGTCAAACCTCTCAGAGACAGTATAATCAGCAACACCCTCAAGATAGACAAGGTGATCCTTACCGGACACCCTGAACAGAGACTTCCGGCGCACGCGAGCTTTGTTGTCGAATATATCGAGGGGGAGGCAATGCTCCTGCTTCTTGCCGCAAAGGGTATTTATTCTGCAAGCGGCTCTGCCTGCAGTTCAAAGGCGCTGAAATCTTCGCCTGTCCTGATCTCTATAGGAATTCCGGTGCATCTTGCCCAGGGGTCGGTCGTATTTACTCTCGGAGAAGGCACAACTGCAGACGATATTAATTATTTCAATGAAACGTTCCCTCAGATCATATCGCGTCTGAGAGAAATCTCCCCTTATTCTAAAGGATGGGAGGAAACGGAGGACAGCTCATGTACAGCGAAAAAGTAATGGACCATTTTACAAATCCGAGGAATGTAGGAGAAATGGACGATGCCGACGGCATAGGGTCTGAAGGAAACCCGGTATGCGGTGACGCAATGAAGATATTCATAAAGGTAAAGGACGATAAAATTACTGACGCCAAGTTTCAGACTTTCGGCTGCGGCGCCGCAATAGCGGTATCAAGCATAGTCACCGAAATGGTCAAAGGCATGACCCTCGATGAGGCAATGAATGTCACAAAGGCGTCCCTTTCCGAGGCGCTCGACGGCCTCCCGCCGCAGAAAATGCACTGCTCCAACCTTGGAGCCGACGCGCTCCACAAGGCCATAGAAGACTACAGAAAGAAAAACAGCGTATAGGAAAAAAGACCGGCATGAAAAGCATCTCTCTCGGCTACTCCCCCTGCCCTAACGACACGTTTATCTTTTACGCCATGATTCACGGAAAAATCGATACAAAAAATCTGACGTTTAAAGAAAACCTTCTCGATGTCGAGACCCTGAACCAGAAAGCGCTGAACACAGAGTTTGATTTAACTAAAGTCTCCTATCACGCATTCGGACACCTTCGCAGGAAATATTGCCTTCTAAGGGCCGGGGGCGCGCTCGGCAAAGGCTGCGGCCCGCTCGTAATATCAAAAAATAACTATACGATGGAGGAATTAAGAGGCAAAAGAATCGCTATCCCCGGAAAACTTACCACCGCTTATTTGCTTTTGCAGCTTTATGATCCGATCTTCAGCCATCAGCCATCAGTTGCCGGCGTTCAGCATTTAAATTTAGTGGAGATGCCGTTTCATAAAATAATCGACTCTATATCAAATGAAGAAGTTGACGCAGGGCTGATAATCCACGAAAGCCGGTTTACATACCCTTCGTACGGCTTAAAACAGATAATCGACCTGGGCGACTGGTGGGAGAAGGAAACAGGACTTCCCATACCGCTCGGAGGCATTATCGCAAAGCAATCACTCGGCAGCGAACTTAATGAAAAGATCAACAAAATCCTGAGACAAAGCGTTGAATACGCTTTCAGTAACCGGTCCGAGCCGATAAGCTATATAAAAGAGCATTCACAGGAACTTTCCGATGATGTCATCAATCAGCACATAGATCTCTATGTCAATGACTTTTCCATCGATGTTGGGCAGGAGGGGGAAAAGGCCGTGTCCGAACTTCTCTCAAGGGCCGAAGACGCCCGAATAATACCTAAATCAAAGCAGCCTGTTTTTATATAATAATTTTTAACGTGAAAGACAAAATCCTCGCTTCAATTGACATAGGCACAAACACCTTCAGGCTCCTGATCGCCAGAGCCGAGCATAATCCTGACAATAACAGTTATTCCATAAACGGGATATGCTCTGAAAGGATAATAACAAGGCTTGGCGAAGGGATTTCCAGAGACGGCCTCCTGAAAAAAGAAGCGATAGACAGAAGCATAAACACTCTTAAAGAATTCAGTGATATTATCTCACGTCACAATGTATATGAAACATCGGCAGTAGCAACAAGCGCACTCAGGAATGCCGGGAACAGCAGTGCTTTCCTGAAGAAGGCAAAAAAAATAACCGGGTTCGATATAGAGATTATTACAGGAGAAAAAGAAGCGGAAATAACCGCGTCAGGCATGCTGACAGACATGACTCTTCCGGAAACCGCCCTCCTGCTTGATATCGGAGGAGGCAGCACGGAATTAATATTTATGAAAAGCAATGTCAATTATCGGTTGAAACAGCCTGAACCGCTGTTAGCGCGCAGCCTGGACCTCGGTGTTGTATACCTGGCAAACAAATATATGAAAAAGGATCCACCTTCAAATGATGATTTATACCGGCTGGGCGAAGAGATTTCCCGAAAAATATCGCCGGCTGTCAGTCCTTTCAGGAAACTCTCTAACGGGAACACGGTTTTTATCGGCGCTGCCGGCACAGTTACTGCTTTGGCGGCCATGGCGCAGCATCTTACAAAGTATGAACACGACAAGATCCACAAGTTCAAATTATCAATAGTGAGCGTGAGAAATATTTCTTCAACCATATCCGTCTTAACTTCAAAAGAAAGGGCGAGACACATTCCCTTTGAGCCGTCAAGGCTTGACATTATAGTGCCCGGAACCCTTATACTCCTTAAGCTGATGGAGTTCTTCGGCTTTAAAGAAATCACCGTGAGTAATGACGGTTTAAGGGAAGGGATTCTGATCGAGCTTTATAAAAAAATATCCGGTTAACCTGAAATGGAAAATATGACAGTCAACAAATTAAAATCAAGACAAGCGGTAACCGGGGACGCAAAGGCAATACATAAACTTATTAATAAGTACGCGGAAAAAAACAAAATGCTTCCTCGGTCCTTAAACGAAATCTATGAAAACATACGCGATTACTTAATATGCACGGATAACGGGGCAATTATCGCGGTATCCTCTATGCACATTCTATGGGAAGACCTTGCCGAGATAAGATCTGTTTCCGTTTCAAAAAAATATCAGGGTAGAGGGATCGGCAAAAAACTTATTAACAGGGGGCTTAAAGAAGCTAAGTCGATAGGTGTAAAAAAAGTCTTCGCCCTCACATATCAACCTGATTACTTCAAGATACTGGGATTTGAAGACATAGACAAAAATGACCTGCCTCATAAAATCTGGGGGGACTGCCTGAAGTGTCCCAAGTTTCCGGACTGCAATGAAGTGGCGGTAATAAAGAATCTGGAAGTTTAATCTTCTGTCTTTAACTGGATTCTTATGTAATACTTTTTTCGTAAATCTTTAATATATTCATTAACTCTTGTATTTAATTCTTTCCCAATTAAATATTCTTCTATTTCATCCTTTACGTCATAAAATTCCTTCCCTTCAAACAGGGCTTTATTTTCAGAATAATACGATTCGATCTCATCATACGGTATACGTATGAAAACCTTTATTCTCCTGTCTATATATTCATTGATAATAGCCTTCTCGTCCATCACGGCCTTATCATTTTTATTTGAAATATAGAAGCTGAATTTCTTTGCTTCCTTTAATAACAGCAATTTATTTATCATCTCATCAAGATAATTTTCTTCCGATATTTTTTCACCGGATTCTTCCACTGACCTGAAAGCTTCCCTGAATTCACTGAGCAAAATTACATCATCGTTTACAACCGCCACTATTCTCTCCAGAACTTCCGCATGACAAAAAGCAGCGCAAAGAACACAAAATAAGGAACATAAAACATAAGACACAAGACAACAATAAAAAGTCTGTCTGCCTCGCCGCGTGTTCCCGTAAACCACTTCTTTCGCCATGTTCCGGGTTCTAAAACACATGCCCGAACGTAAAATGAACTTCACCTGCGCTTTCACCTTCTTCTTTATCCAATTTGTGACCGTAGTCCACCCTGATAGGCCCTACAGGGGTGCCGTATCTTAATCCCGCACCGGCAGTGTACTTCAAATCCGACCTTATCTCCTCTGTTGTTTTCCATACATTGCCCCCATCAACAAATGTAACAAGACCAAATCCCTTTCCAAGAGAAAATCTAAACTCTATATTTGTTAATGCAAATACGTTTCCACCCGTAGGATTATTGTCCGCGCCTTTTGGTCCAAGAGTATCATGAATGTATCCCCTGACTGTTGATCTTCCCCCCAAAAAAAATCTTTCAATTAGAGGAAGCTCTTCAATCTCTTCAGACCCGTAAGCGGCCCCTCCCTTAAGAGAAAAAGCAAAGACGACCCTTTTTATTAATTGAAAAAACCAGGAACTTTGAAATGTTCCCTTTATAAATTCCGTTTCAGAGAACAGTATCTTTGAGGCAAATTTCAATACGATACCGTGAATAGAGCCCGATGTAGGATTAAAAGGATTATCCCTGCTGTCATAATAAAGAGAAGGTGAAATGCTCCCGATGCCAAGAGTGCCTTGGTCCTCCCTGCTCAATATAACGCCCGGCTCAACATCATAGGTGTCCGTAAAAGAATATTCATAGTTCAGACCCATTTTTATCCTTCTTGCCAGCTCTTTCTCAGTGCCGACAATAAAGCTGAATTTATCTATTTTGTAAAGAATGTCCCTTGTTTCAATATTTACAGCGCTTATGTCCTCTTTCATCAAATAAATCTTAAGCGGCAGATTCGGCTTGTTAAAAAGCCAGGGCTCCTTAAAATTCAAAATATATCTCTGTTCAACCGTGCTTAACTCCGAACGGAATCCTATCTGTCTGTGATAGCCGCCGAGATTACGATATCTTATATCAAACGATCCTCTGAATTTTTCATAATCACCATAGCCGAGGCCAATCTCCACTGAACCGGCTTTGCTTTCCTCGAGAGAAACAATAACGTCTCTTACAAGTTTGCCATCCTCCACCCTGTCCGTTCCAAGCATGTCAATTGATACCTTACTGAAGATGCCAAGCCTGTAAAGCCGCTGCTTGGTTTTTGAAATTTCTTCGTGTTTATAAAGTTCGCCTTCTTTAAAAGCAAACTCTCGTTTAATTATTTTGGCCTTTGTCTTGCGGTTACCGTGAAGGATAATTTTTCCGATAACCGAGGATTTATTTTCTATTATTTTAAATATAAGGGAAGCATTTTCTTTTTTAATCGCACTTTCAATATCCACTCTCGCATCCAGATAACCGTGCTGATAATAGAGATAAAGCACTCTGTGCCTGGCGTCTCCGACATCGATCACATTATATGGCGATCCTTCCTTAAGCTGCAATACACGGCGAATTTCAGATGTTTCAATTCCCTTATTGCCCGCTACTTGAATTGATTTGATTTTTGTTTGAAGGCCTTCACTAATGACAAATTCAAGGTACAAATGACGACCGTCATTCTGAAAGTCTTTCTTAACATCTGCTACATCCATCCGGAGATAACCGAGGGCATTGTAAAACCTGACTAAGGCTTCCTTGCTGTCATCCAAAAGATTATCATTGTATGGCTTGTCCTCCGTCAAAGGGATAATCTTCCTGATAGACTCATGACTAATTGAGGAGCCTTTATAAAGTATTTTTTTTAGAAAAACCCTTTTGCCTACAAAAATCATAAAAGTTACTTTTATTACATCCTCTTTTGCTTCAACACCCGCGGCTACCTGGGAATAATAATATCCTTTACTCATATAGAGTCTCTTGATACGATTAACCGATTCCATTACCGTCTCATCTGAAACTTCTTCGTCATCCATAAAAGTGACTTCTTTTTTCAGCTTTCCCGTTCTGAAAACGGTATTGTTTTTAAATATAATTTTAAGTTTTGGGCCCCTTTGTACCGGGATTGTGAGATTGCCGTTTTTAAATTCATAAGGGCCTACAATCGGGTTAATATAGTTTTTTTTCTTATAATAATTCCTTACTCTTAAAACAACTTTATTGATTGCTTTTTTATCGCATATATCACCAGGAACAATAGTTATCAGGTGAGCGACATCAGGAGGCGCTTCTATCTTGTTGATAATCAAAGGATCGCCTTCTTCAATATCCACATATATATTAACCATGGATGGTTTTTTTGCATCCTTAACACTAATCCCTACCTTGACCTCAGGGAACCCCCGTTCCCGATAAAATTCAAGAACTGATAATTCAGCCTCATCAATAAATTCCTTTAAAAAATCCTCTCCTTCTTTAAAGGTAAATATTTGCTTGATTTTCCTTGCAGAATATTTTTTGTTACCCTTTAAGCTGATCCTGCTCAGAACGGGTATTTCCTTTACAATATATTGCAATCTGATTCCTTCGTCGTAAGGTCCTGATGCAACCCGAATGTCAAGGAAAATACCTTTCTTGAACGCCCTTCTAATCCCTGCGCTTAATTCCCTCATATCAAGTTTATCGCCAACACGCATACCAAGTAATCCTTTCAGTTCCTCCTTTTTTATCCGCATAAGTCCTTTTATCTCAATTTTTTTTATGACATTATTAAATGCCTTATCCTCACTATCTCTCAGGAGTGGCGCGGC
>JAUVPO010000055.1 GCA_030598625.1 Deferribacteres bacterium
ACGCAGCTATGCACAACCTGCCATAATAAAAACGGGGCGGCGAAAGCCAAACTGATCGGAGACAACTACCATCCCGTGGATGTAACTTTAAAGAAATTCAATATCTCTACGACACTGCCGTTATTTGACGAAAGCGGCAATAGAACACCGGACGGTAAAATAGTATGTATGACATGCCATGAGCCGCATACATGGAGTCCGGAAAATCCTGTCCTGAATTACACATTCAAAAATATGGAAGGAGATGCCGGGAACAGTTTTTTGAGAAAAACAAATTCCCCGTCATCCGATTTATGTAAAACATGTCATGCGGACAAGGCATTTGTTGATGGAACGGACCATGACCTCAATGTCACCGATCCTGAGACTAAAAACCTGTTAGGTCAGACAGTAAAGGAGTCAGGCCAGTGCGGAGTGTGTCATCTTGTCCACAACGGCGCCAACCAGATAAAATTATGGGCGCGGCCGTATGGAAAAATTTCCTACGATGAGGACATTATAAACGCATTATGCACAAGCTGCCATTCCAGGGGGAATCCTGCGGAAAAGAAAATCCCTCTGATAGCCACTCATCCCGAAGAAAGACTGATAAACAACATTATGCGCAGCAACAGGGACGCGATTGACTATTCACCAATTTATGACAAAAGGACCGGCATGGAAACAAGCGTCGGCAACATCTCCTGCCCTTCATGCCATAATGCCCATCAATGGAGCCCTTTAGTTAAGGCAAAAGGGGAGAATAAAAATCTGGAGGGCAACGCAACAAACAGTTTCCTGCGGAATGTCAGCTATAATAATATCTGTATTGACTGTCACGGCCTGGACGCCCTGTTCAGGTATAAGTACTACCATGATCCTGAAGAAAGGGTTGAGTCTTCGCCTACAGGCATTAAATTTGTCAAATAGTCTTACCGCACGTTTCAACTGGATTTATAGATATATAACAATTAATTATTTTACAAACTGAAGTTTTTTTTTGTAACATATTTCAGAATTACTCTCTATCTTTAAAAAAAAATATTAATCGGAATACCTCTTAAAGGAGGGGTAGAATATGAAGGCTTCAGAAAAGGCTTTGAAAATTTATTTCTCCTTCTGCCTGTTGGTTTTAATTCTCAGTTGCTTTGCTGTAACGACTCCTTACGCGGCAGATATCGGAAACTGTCTCTTGTGACACAAGTACCCCGGCATCAGCATCGTCGATGCTGAAGGACAATTTAAACTCTTTTATGTCAACGAATCAATCTTCAGCAACAGTGTGCACGCCAGGGTAAAATGCGAGGGATGCCATACGGACATTACGGAAATTCCTCATAAACCCGCCAAAAAAGTCGACTGCCTTGTTGAGTGTCATATTGTAGAGCCGTCAAGCGAAAAGAAGTTCTCCCACAAGGACGTTGAAACATTTTTAGCGACGAGCGTTCACGGCAGGTTGGATAATGAGGGGAAAGAAAAGAAATATGTCGAAGACTACCCCAACTGCAAAAATTGTCATGATAATCCGTTGTACAGACCGCTTTCCTTCTTTAAGAAGGTGCGTCCGGGCATCTCGGAGGCATCACTCGGAAGGTGCAGGGTCTGTCATAAAAAAGAGGAGTTCGTTTTTCAATTTTATAATCATGTCACTACGAGATTACACAAAAGCAGAAACCCTCTCAATATCGCGGAGATGTGCGGGAGATGCCACGATGACCCGGCACTCGTCGCAAGGCATGAATTATCAACAAAAGCGGTATTTTCATACGGAGAAACCTTTCACGGCAAGGCCGCCTCATTCCTGGATGAGAGAGTTCCGGACTGCCTTGACTGTCATGTTAATAAAGGCGAATCCGTACACCAGATGATTAGTCATAAGGATCCGAAGGCTTCAACACATGATAACAACAGGGGCAAGATTTGCGCCACCATTGACTGTCATCCGAGCGCGTCGGCAAAGTTTGCCAGCTACGGGGTGCACGCTGAATTCAGCCTGGTCCAAAGCCCGGCACAATACTTTTTTACCGTTTTCTTTATTATCCTGACCGGATGTACGTTGCTGCCTCTTATGGGAATCATATTCCTCGATATAGTAAGAAGATTCTTCCCACATGCCGAAATGGGACGGAGGAAATAGGCCATGGAAAAGCAACCTATGATTAAGATACAAGACGGTAATAAATACTTTTACAGGTTGACGCTGAACCAGAGAATACAGCATGTTGTTCTGGCTATCACAGTCGTTTTCCTGGTCTTAACGGGAATGCCCCTTAAATTTCACGATGCCTCATGGGCGCCTTATCTGTATTCGCTCTTCGGCGGAATCAAGTATGCCCCGATTGTCCATAAGATCAACGGAGCAATATTAATGGGATTATTCTTTTATCATATAGGTTATTTAATATACGTGATACGCAAATTTCATATTGAGCCAAAAAGACAGAAGGGGGAACTGAAAAAATACGATTCTTTAAAAATAGTGCTCACACAATGCCTGGTGCCGAACCTTAAGGACGCATTTGACATAAGAGACCTCCTTAAGTATTTACTGTTTTTTACAAATAAACGACCTGATGGCGATAATTTCACATGGAAGGAAAAATTTGACTACTGGGCGCCTTTCTGGGGTATGGTAATAATCGGTTTATCGGGACTCATCCTGTGGAACAAAGAGTTATTTACACAGATATTGCCCGGTGGAGTCTTGAACTTCCTGTTAATAGCCCACAGTGATGAGGCGCTGCTTGCCGCGCTTTTCCTGTTCATCTGGCACTGGTATAACGTCCATTTCTCCACATCCGTTTTCCCGATGGGAACGGTATTTATAACGGGATATCTGTCAGAGGAACTAATGGTAGAAGAGCACTATCAATACTATGTGGAAGTCATGAAAAAGGCCGGTTTGGAGAATGAGATACTACCGCCTCATGGCGGCCCCGCGCACGAATCTCACGAAGGGGGGCATTCTTCATGAAAAATTTCCTCTTTAAGATTTATATGCTCGGTTTTTTGGTCCTGACGGTTTTCTTCATGGTAATTATATGGAAAGTAACGTTTGCGCATATCTTTCATGAGTATCATGACAGGCATGAGGCCCAGGAAATAGCAAAATTCAAAGAGGGGAAAGAAGCGCCGACAGATAAAAGCACATTCGAAAA
Organism: Deferribacteres bacterium; assembly: GCA_030598625.1. GTDB lineage: Bacteria > Nitrospirota > Thermodesulfovibrionia > UBA6902 > UBA6902 > JAUVPO01. Next base: position 3,138 of record JAUVPO010000055.1, read on the forward strand.
GATCATACTTGAAAGTGATGAGAGGGTAAAGCATTACCTCGGATACAAGATACTTGAAGAGACAAGAATTAAAGGCCACTTCCATCATATAGGCTTTGATATCGGTCCTGACAAGAGGTCTTACTGCGTGGACTGTCACGGCGACATGCCACATGACGCGGTAAAGGAAATCAGGGCATTTTTAAATATGCACGCTTTTTTTGTAGGCTGTGAAACATGCCACGTAAAGCTTGAAAAAGCACAAAAAACAGGCGTGTATAAATGGTATGACAGGACGACCGGTGAAATAGTTGCAAGTCCCGTGGCAAAAGAAAAGCCCGGGTCGTTCAGGGCCAAGATCATACCGTTCGAGAGTGTAAATGGAAAACTGCAAAGGGTTGATTCACAGGAAAGGATGGATTTTGCCCGCGAGTACGAGGAAAGGGAAGATACATTAACTGAAGCCCAAAAGTCACGGGCAAAAAAATTAATACATAAAATAGTACATAAGCAACCTTATATGTGCGAAGACTGCCACCAGAAAGAAAAGCCTTTATTGCCTCTTGCGGAAATCGGATATCCAAAAGAGAGGATAGATTCCATTACAGGCACTGAAGCCGTAGGCATGATCAAGAACTATACTAAATTCTATATGCCGAAGATGCTGCTTCCCGGAGAGGCAAATAAGAAGAAATAAAAAGTCCGCTGAATCCCTGTCTGAATAGTTTGCGTATTTATTTCAATCTAAAGTAAAATATGTCCATGTATGTTCAAAGTGACACAAGGTCGTGTGATCGGTTTTTTAAATGCAGCGGGATACGTCTTTTTTTTTACGTTGAGGAAAAATTTAATATCTAAAATATCTTTAATTTGTGAGATCATCTTAAAACGCCCCCCCCTTTTTCTGATATTACCCCTGTTACTTTTATTGCTTTTGTTGGATACCGCCCATGGAATAAGACTGACAAATGTCAAACATCTTTTCGATATAAAGCATAATTTCAGCGAGCCAAGTGATGTTTCCGTGTCAAAAGAGGGAATCATATATGTAGTGGACGGTGTAAACAACAAGATCAAGGCCTTTAATCAGAAAGGCAAGTTTATATTTTCTTTTGGGAAGAAAGGTCCGCTGAAAGGGCAATTTAAATTCCCGATGGGCATCGACATCGATGATTCGGGCAGGGTCTACATAGCGGATTCCGGCAACCGGAGGGTGCAGGTATTTAATTCCACCGGGAGCTTTATTTCCCAGATCAGGGTCCCCCCCAAAGACGACAATCCGGCAGACCCTACCGATGTTGCAGTAAATGAGGCCGGAAACAGGCTCTATGTGGTTGATAACGACAATCATTATATTCTTGCGTACGACCTTTCAACCCTTGAACAGATAAAGACATTCGGCATGCCGGGAATTGAGAAGCGTGAATTCAGGTATCCTTTTCTTGCGGCCCTTGATAAGGAAAAATACCTTTACATAACAGACGTTATCAATACAAGGGTCCAGGTTTTCAACCCTGACGGACTGTTTGTCATGGTCATCGGAGGATGGGGGGTTGAAAAGGGAAAATTTTTCAGACCCAAGGGCGTTGCCGTAGATAAACTCAACCGTTTATTTGTAAGTGACAGCTATATGGGAGTAATTCAGGTATTTTTATCAAGCGGTGATTTTTACTCCGTACTCGGTGACCCAGAAAAAGGCGCTGTGAAAAAGTTCATAAAACCTATGGGCATATATATAGATGATAACAACAGGCTCTACGTGGTTGAGATGTTTGCCGAAAAAGTAAGCGTCTATAGTATAGAGGGTGATACCGGGCGGAATGTTAAAGACGAAGAAGTTAAACAAGAAGATGACAGGGGTCAGGCTGTTAGTGAGTAGATACCTATTGTCATATACTCTTAAGATAATTTAATGAAGAAGATAATTTTGCTGAATTTATCGATACTTGTTATTGCATTTCAGTCCGGCATATCGCACGCTCAGATTGAAGCCCCGAGAAATCCGGATTCAGCGAAAGAGTGCGCCATCTGCCACTATCGCTGGATAGATATATTTTTTATTGATGGAAAAGGCTCGGACCTTGTTGAATACCAGGCGGAGAAGGTTGTCGCCAGGCCGGAGATATGCTTCTCATGTCATGACGGGAGCGTTGTTGATTCGAGGGCGAGGGTATACAATGACCTGAGACATCAAATAAACAAACCGCCTCCGTCGCACATGAGGATCCCCAAGATATTCCCGCTGGACAAAAATGGAAACATGCAGTGCTCAACGTGCCATACGGCCCATGGCGTCTCGAGCGAATACGGCATGGAAAAGACCATCTTCATAAGAAGCTCAAACAAGGATTCCGCCATGTGCCGTATGTGTCACTCGGACAAGGACGGAGGATTGCCGGCCGGGAACCATCCCACGGGTTCGACTGAAAGGAAAATTCCGAAGAAACTTGTCGCCAGAGGGGCGCTTATCGGTGAAGGGAAAAATAATGTCATATGCGAAACCTGTCATACGGTCCACGGCTCGCACAACGAAAGCTTTTTGATAGAAAGCTCGAGGAACTCGCAGCTTTGCCTTGAATGTCATTCTGATAAAAACATATTTACCCCTGATGGCAAAAGAAACCATTTCCATGTGATAAACGCAAAATCCGAAAAAGTAAAAATACCCGATGACCTGATTTTAAAAGGGGCGAAATTAGGGAACAACGCGGAAATCATATGCCAGACATGCCACAGGATACACAATAATAAAATAGAGAAACATTTACTTCTGATCAAGAAAGACGAAAAATCTACATTGTGTGTTACATGTCACATAGACAAACAATATCTTGCCGACACCAAACATAATCTTATTCACTCGGCTCCTGAAGAAAAAAATCTGGAGGGGAAAACAGTCGCCGAGACAGGTATATGTTCGGCATGCCACCTTCCACATAAGGAAGCCAGAAAGCCGGGGGAAGGTCCGGATTTTACGACACAGCTCTGTTTCAGCTGTCACAGCAAAGGGAATATCGCGGAAGAAACCATTCCGAAAGACTATACACATCCTATAGATGTAACTCCCTATAAACAGGAAGATAAGGATATTCTTTTGACAAAGATAGGGATGGAGAAAGAAAAACTGGCGCTTCCGCTCTATAACAAATCCGGCGTTCAGGACAGGGACGGAAAGATTACTTGCGCCACCTGCCACGACCCTCACAGATGGCGCGCGGATTCAACCGAAGGTGAAATAAGAAAAGATGTCAAGGGGGACAAGACAACGTCATTTCTCAGAAGGTCTTCTCCCGGGCTTTGTGAGGAATGCCATGATGACAAATTTTATGTCGTAAATTCCAAACACGATCTCGGCAAGGTGGCTCCGGAAGAAAAGAATATCCTGGAACAGGGGCCGTCGGAGTCGGATATCTGCGGGACCTGTCACCTTGTGCATGGGGCAGGGAAGGATTATTTATGGGCCAGGGAAATAACGACAAAGAGTGATAATCCCGCTGAAAATTTATGCGTGAGCTGTCATAATGAAAAGGGGATAGGCAAGGAAAAGGTAATCAAGGGTTATTCTCACCCGGTTAATATATCCCCTGCTGAAAAAGGTCTCAAGACTACACTCCCGCTCTTTGACAAGGACGGCAAGGTGTCCGAAGAAGGTGTGATGACATGCCAGACATGCCACGATCCCCATCGCTGGGACCCTGTAAGGACCGTATCGGAAGACCATTCAAAGGTTGAGGGTACCTCCGAAAACAGCTTCCTGAGACTGGAGAATTCTCCGCAGCCCGGACTCTGTGAAAACTGTCATGCTGTACAGGCGTATCTTGAAAAAACCGACCATGACCTGATTGTAACTGCCCCGGAAGAGAAGAATATCTCCGGGCAGACCCCTCATGAATCAGGGACATGCGGTGTCTGTCATCTGGTCCACAACGGCAAAAACCGGATCAAGCTCTGGGCGCAGGGCTTTGCAAAAGGTAAAGGCGTAATGGATATGATGTGTAATTCCTGCCATTCGAAAAAGGGTTCCGCTAAAATCAAAATACCTGAGATTGACACCCACCCCGATGGCCAGCTTATCACAAACGTGGGAAGAGATATAAAGGACAAACCCAATTACTTTCCGATGTACGACAACAGCACAGGGGAATACTCGTCAGTCGGCAATATATCCTGCCCGTCATGCCATGATGTGCATCAATGGGACCCCAGGTTTGATAAAAAAGGCAATGGTGTTAATCTTGAAGGCACTGCCAATAACAGCTTTCTAAGGACGCACACTTACGGCCTGCTGTGCATAGACTGTCATGGTCTTGACGCTCTGTTCAGATTCAAATACTACCACGACCCGCTGGAAAGAGTTGAAAGGATGACCTCCCCGTTTATCCCCATAAAACTGGAATAAGAATTCTTTCAGGACCTGAAAGAACTGGCCCCGGCAGCGCCGAAGAATGCTCCGACAAAATCCGCTATCGTATCGCCAATGCTTGCGTCTCTTCCAACCACATACAACTGGTGGATTTCATCCATAATCCCGTAAATAGTAGCGGAAAGGAACGCCATCAGGAAAACATATCTTTTAATGCCGATTTTATTGAATGAGCGGTAAAACAAAAAAGAGAGCGGCATGTAAATAAACATATGAATGATCTTGTCAAAATTTTCAGGGAGTCTTGGAAAGTTAAACCCCCTGCGGGAGGAAAGCCAGAAAATAATTCCCATGTAAGCAAAAGTCACCAACCAGTAGATGACCGCAGTTTTTATGTTTTTTCTTTCCATAGACAAATAGTATACATTTTTTCATCAATAAAATAAGAGGTGGATAAAAGGGAAATAAATAAAAACCCCGTCAGCAGCATCTCTCGAATAATTGCTGACGGGGCGCTAAGTAATGATATGTCTTTTAGCAGCCTTTATGTCATTCGGTAAAGGTTATTGCTTCTGTAGGACATGTATCGGCAGCTTCCTGGCAATCGCAAGTGTCACATTTGTCTTCCGCCTTAACAAATGCCTTTTCGTCATCGCCCATTTCAAACACCTCAGGGCAAAGCTCAACACAAGTGGCGCAACCCTCGCACAAATCATAATCAACTACAGGCTTTTTCATAAGCACCTCCGTTAATAATTGTAATATTAAACCCGATCAGAATATCGTTTAATGATTCCGGGCTTACGGTCAGTAAGTATTATACACAAAGCAATAGAAAACTTTGCCATAAAAAATAAAATATAAAAATAATTTATGGATCGAAAACTATTTATTTCTCGCTGGTTAAGAAATCCGGTCGGATTTAATCATCAGAATTCCCCTCGGCTCTGCTGCCGGGCGGTTTATTCCACCGGTGTTACCACTGCCATTACAACGAGCCTTTCCCCTTTGTCGGCCGTAAAACCGTGCTGGACCATCGGGTCGCAGGGGACGCAGGTTTTTTCATCCGCTTCGATACGTTCATCACCCACGGTAAAAGTGCCCCTTCCCTCAACAACATACATCAATAGCCTCATCGGCGCCTTATGCGGCTCCAGTTTCTGGCCGGGTTCAAGGCACATAAGCGCGATCCTCATTTCAGGCTTGTCATCAAGCATCTCTCTGGATATTTTGTCAGGGTAAAATTTTATCAGTTTCTTTAAATCAAGCGCTGCCATAGTTTATCCCTCCTAAAAAATTATTTCGTCGACTATATTTTTATACCGTAACCGGTCATTAAATGGTATGAGGTAAATCATACGACAGTTTGAAAAAGTGGAAGTCCGGAAGTCCAAAAGATCATAAGCAGGGCGCGGCAAACGCGCACTTTGAGCAAACGGCAATAAATTCTTCCCCTTTACATAATCCCGATATCCCCTGATGGCAGAGGGCGAAGTCGTATTTCAGGGGGTCATCAGGGTCCAGTTTTTTGAGCGCCCCGGTTATTTCCTCTGCCGTTTTCCAGTCAGAGGCAGCCCTCGCGGTCAGGCCAATGCATTTGGAGATTCTTGCTATATGGGTATCAAGTGGAATGATCAGTTCAGAAGGCATGACATCATCCCATATCCCCAGGTCAATATCCTTCTTTCTCACCATCCATCTGAGAAAAAGGTTCATGCGTTTGCACGCGCTTCCGTTTCGGGGAGAAGGCAGAAGCTGGGTCAGTCCTGACGGTTTGATGTTTTTCCCGTAAACAGGCGCCGTATTTATTCCCATGAAAAAATCCACGAAGCCCTCCAGGGCGTCCCTGTTATCTTCATGTCCGGGTTTGTAATGATGATGAAACAGGTTTTTAAGGGAACCCCATTTCTTCAGCGCCTGCCCCAGCATATAGACAAGGCAGAGGACATCCTTTTCTTTATTGAACCTGTAACTGATGCCCTTTAAATATGTCGCGTCCTTTTTTATTGTAAAGTCCGTTAAAAACCGTGCCGGATGCCTGCCTCCGGGTTTGAGGATCTGTTCTATCACCGGTTTAAAAAGAGT
>JAUVPO010000163.1 GCA_030598625.1 Deferribacteres bacterium
CTGAATTGCAGGATAATGTCCCGGGCACTGTTAATATGTCTGCTCCGGCCTTTGCTTTTGGGATTGTAAATTACTATTACGAAATCAGCCGAGGCCGCTGCCGATATTCTTTTTTCAATTATTCCCCACGGGGTCAAAAGATCACTGAGGCTTATGGAAGCAAAGTCGTGCATGAGAGGCGCGCCGAGTTTTGCGGCACAAGAAGAAAGCGCGGGTATCCCAGGGACTATCTCGACATTCACCCCCTCTTGCCCTGCTGATCTCAAGACCTCAAAAACCAGACCTGCCATCGCGTAAATCCCCGGATCACCGCTGCATATGACAGCGACTTTCTTCCCTCCCCGGGCAAGCTCCGCGGCCTTCGCGCATCTGTCGACCTCCTGTCTCATGCCGGATGATATTACTTCCCTGTCCCCGATCAAATCCCGGACAAGGTCAAGATAAGTTTTATATCCGACAATTATGTCCGCATGTTCAATGGCCTTTCTTGCCGCCGGAGTGATGTGGTCGGGATTCCCCGGCCCTATCCCTATAACGTAAATTCCGCCTTTGCTATCGCTAATGTAACGTTCCCCCTTTTTTCTTTGGACATTATAATGGTACAGTTACCGGATGCCTTTTTCGCTGACAAAACCGCTGCCGGTTCCGCCACCGCAACCGCTCCCGTGGCAGCCTTAACCGTCCCGGATGCGTCAATATTGTATGCTGACGACACATCGTTTAATTCATCACTTGGAAAAAACTCTATTTCCATTCCGCTATCACGGGCAAAAGCAATGAGCCCCGGTTCATCCTTTTTTAAATCAATCGTGGCAATGCCCTTTATGGAATGCAATGACAGAGCTTCCCTTTCAAATAAAGATGCAACAACTGCCTCAACCTCTTCCCTCGATGTGCCTCTATTGCAGCCTACGCCAATAAACAGGTCCCCCGGTCTCATATAAAGCGCGTTTGACTCTGAAATTTTATGGGAAATTATTATGTCGGGGCTTTCCCTGAACCCGACCATGATAAATTCAGCCGGCATTTGACCGGCATCATAAGGGCAATCTAAATGTATTCTTATTTTCCGTCCGTTGACAATTCCGGCGCTGAGTTTTTTCAGCTTTTCATAATCTTCTATAAAAAGGCCTTTCTCAATCGCCCACAGATCAAGCGCAATTTTCCCCTGGACATCCGAGGCTGTCGTGATTACAGCCTGTGCCCCCAGAAAATCAGCGACCTTCCGCGCCAGCACGTTCGCGCCGCCAATATGTCCGCTTAAAAGGCTTACCGCGTATCCGCCTTTTTCATCAAGAACGATTACCGCGGGGTCGGTTTTCTTGTCCTCCAGCAAAAAGGCCATCGCCCTGACAACTATTCCGGTTGCCATTATACATATAATGTTTCTGGAATCATGCCACCCGACAGCGAACGCGGATGTGTTAAATCTTATCAACTCCGCATCCGGGAACGCTCCTTTAATCTTTTGCGCCAAAACATGTCCCGCGTCGGTTATATAAAAGATAACGGTTTTATCCATAGTCTTTTTCTTTACCTAAAAGCAGCAAGGAGGTCTATTCTCTATACCCATGCTTAAAATCCTTGTTATAAAGTTTTGATTCTTTTTTCAATTGCTGTTCAGATGCCTTCAATGCTTCGCCGATGTATATCAAGGCCGTCTTTTTAATACCCGCTTCTTTAATTTTATCCGCAATATCGGCCAATACCCCCCTTACAATTTTTTCTTCAGGCCACGACACCTTTTCAATTACGATAACAGGGGTGTCTTCAGGATAACCTTTCAGCAGTTCATCCCGGACCTTCTCGATCATCCCGACACTCAGGAAGATCACCATGGAAGCCCTGTGTTTTGCAAGCTCGGACAGTTTCTCCCTTTCAGGGACAGGGGTCCTCCCCTCAATTCTCGTAAATATAACGGTCTGGCTTATCTCGGGGACAGTCAGTTCCTGGCCCAATGCCGCTGCTCCTGCCATGGCGGAAGACACGCCCGGAACGACTGCGCTGGGAATGTTCAGTCTACAGAGTCTTTCTATCTGCTCTGATATCGCGCCGTAAAGTGAAGGGTCGCCGGTATGAAGCCTGACAACTAATTTACCCTGCTTAAAAGATCCCTCTATTAAATTTATTATCTCATCCAGGGTCATCCCTGCTGAATCATGGATTTCCGCCTCTATCCCTTTCAGCAGCGCCGGGTTTACGAGGCTTCCCGCGTATATAACCACATCCGCCTCATCAAGCAGCCTTCTGCCTTTAACAGTAATCAGCTCAGGGTCGCCCGCGCCCGCGCCTATAAAATAAATTTTATTCTTTTTTCCGCTCATCTAACCTGTCTGTTATATATTGCCTCAAAACTGATATCGCAGACAGAATCTCATCCGTTTGAGGCAATTTATCAATTATCCGGTTTAAGTAATCTTTTTCCTGTAACAGCCTGATCGACTCTTTAAAATACATGGCATAAACCCATGACAATTTCATCAATTTAAAATCGTTTTCAGTCCTGATCTTTGAATAAGAAGCCACCTGTTTGTTTGATATACATGATAGCATGAGCTTTGAATATTCAGGACTGTCCGGCACCCCGAAAGCTGTTGCTGACGCCCTCGCTTCTTCAGGGCTTTCGTAATATTCAATAAAGACCCGGAATATATCAATCTTGTCCGCATCGCGGACCAGTTTTAAAAAAAATATCTTTCGCTGGTCCTTCGAATCCGGCAACGCAAAGGCGCCGTGAAATCTTACGGTGTAAACAACCAGTTCCCGTTCATCACCAGGAAGACTTTCAAGGATATTTTCCTTAATCAGTGTTTCTGCTCCAAGACGGCCGTGACTGACGGAATCAGCGTCCCTGAAAGTCTTGTATTCACTGTACTGCTGAAATCTTCCCAGGTCGTGAAAAAGCGCGACCGTCTCCGCCAGTCGTTTATCGTTATCGTGCAGATTCAATGCATTTACTATCACTGTCATATTTTCACATACGTTATACGTATGCTCTACTTTGAGCGCTATGTTTCTCTGGTCTTCTTCGTCGGACGAATAAAAAGATGCAGCATAATCAGAAAACCAGTCCTTTAAATATTTCAGATCATTTTCCGTCATTTCCTTACAATCACCATTGAAAAATAGTTCAGTTCTTCCTGCCGGACGGTCCTTATGTCTTTAAATATTTTCTCATCCTCCATGCCCGCCCTTGAAATGCAGACGGAATTTTCCACAAGTTTCATCCCGGCAAGCATCGATGCAACTTCATTGAATACCTTGTTGACTTTCATAAGCACTACGGTATCAAACGCCTCTAATGTGGTTTTCAGGTTATCCATGTAATTGGCCGGCAATACGGCAATCCTGTCGTTTCCGAGGCCTAAGGATATTCCGGCCCTCGCAGCCGATGCATTAACAGAAGACACGCCGGGGATTATCTCGATATTCAGTTCAGGATGTAATTCAAGCAGTTTGTCATATAAATAAAAAAAGGTACTGTAAACAGCAGGATCACCGAGAGTCAGAAAGGCAAGATCAATTCCTTTTCTTAACTTGCCGAGAATAACCTCTACCGTCTCATTCCATTTATCATCAAGATCAGAATCGGCAGCAAGTTTGTTTGTTCTCGTTTTCTTCATCGGGAAATGGGCCTCGATAATCTCTTTGCCGTCAATGCTCACAGCCTTTTTAACGATTGACAGGGCAAGGCTGCTTCCTTCCTCCCTGCCTTTCGGGACACAAAGCACTTTGGATTCTTTAATGATCCTTGCCGCCTTGAGAGTCAGCAGTTCCGGATCACCCGGCCCGATCCCTATAACGCTCAGTGTGCCTAACATTTCAGTTTTTCCCCGGTTATTATGAATACGGGATTTAATGCGCTCATATGCCTTTTTTGCCCGATCGTCTTTGCTCTTGAAACTGACACCTCGGAAATATCCACCTTAAACCCGTTTTTATCGAGACACTTCACGGCTTCATTCAATGTCTCGATCGTCGTCGCGTTTATTACAACAACACCCGATGACATTTTTTCGCTTACAACATCAACAATACCTTTGAGCTTGCCGCCGCTTCCTCCGATAAAAGCCCTGTCCGCATCCGGCAACCCACTTAGCGCATCAGGCGCCTCCCCCGTTATAATTTCCATATTGCCGGTTTTGAATTTATCTTTATTTTCATTTAAATGTTTTATATGCTCGCGGCTCTTTTCAATTGAATAAACTCTAAGCGTAGAACAGAGCCTTGCTGCTTCAATGGATACAGAACCCGAACCGGCCCCGATGTCCCAGAAAACCCCCTTTTCCGTTAATCTTAACCTGTGAATTGTAGCAGCCCGCACTTCATCCTTTGTGATCATGCCCCTTGAATGTCTAATTTCAGTTTCCCTGAGCCCGAACACGGGCAGGGGCATATTGCAATATGCCCCTACAATAATTACCACATTCGGATGTTCAAATGACATCCCTCCGATTTCTTCCGGAGTTCCCCCTGTTATCTTCTCATCGGGATAGCCAAGCTTTTCACAAACATACACTTGCAGGGGCGAGGTCCCCTCTCCCTCTATGGAAGCTGACTGCTTCAAAATTTCTTTTGCAATTTCCACCGGACTGTTCTCTCTATCGGTAAGAATTGCAATCTTATCATGTCGTTCGATGAGAGCAGGGATATCCGCAACTTCATACTCAAGCTTCCTTCGTTTAGCCGGATCCGGCCCTCCGTGAAGACTTATTAACAGAGCGTTATTTGAGGTCTCCCGAATCCTTGAAAAGGCCACCTGAATACTTGAGAGGTCAGGGAAAACTTCCACCGGGCCCCGCCCGAATTTCTCGACAATAAGCCTTCCAATCCCGAAAAACATGGGATCACCCGCGGCAAGCAGCGA
>JAUVPO010000179.1 GCA_030598625.1 Deferribacteres bacterium
CGAGAAGCCGGGGGCTTGACAGGATATTTACCTTCCCCTTGCTTGCAAGGGCATGCAGCAAAGCAGTAAACTTGTCGGGCCGGTATAATAAATACGACAACCCTGACGCTGCAGTGGAAGCAGGGTCTAAAGAAAGCGGCAGCGAGAAACCGGGAGCCTCCGAAGACTGGAGCCGGGCAAGCCCCGATATATCTTTGTCTTTAATACTTACATTATGAAGAACAGACCACTGAATGCCATGCTGGTCGGCATCGGAAATAGTCACTTCAGCTATTATGGCTTCTATTAGCACTTCCCTTGGATATACATCTAGTTTCTTTATGGTTCCCACCATGTCCCTGTATAATCCGGGAGGAGCGAAAATGACAAGTGAATTTGTCGGCTCAAAAGTAATAATCTCCACCCTGCTGGTGCCCGCTGATTGTTTCGGTCTTGTTGAACGTGTAACCTGACGCCTGGCAGTTCCCTTTTTTGACGCAGGCTGTGACGTTTGAGCGGTCCTCCTGGATTTTACCCCGCCTTCTGCTTCATAAAGCGTTTTTAAAACATCCGCTATATTTTCCGCCTTCACATTTTGCACGGGATATATAAAGATATTCTGACCTGTCATTACTTCTTCATCAAGTTTACGTATCCATCCCTCAATTGTCTTTAGAAGGGTGGGGCTTGCCGAGAACACCACAAGACTGTTAATTCGTTCGATAGGCACTAACGCAATACCTTCCCGGGATAAATTCAGTGCGTTAAGCACCTCCGTAAGTTCATTGGAGAGGGACAATACATCGGAATATCTCGGTTTAAAGAAAGCCATCCTCGTGTTCTTAAAGGCATTTACGTCTATCTCACGCAGGACTTTTAAGAGACGTATTATATTTGACGAAAGGTCATTGATAATAAGCAGATTATTCCTGGGATTCGGGATAATGCTGCCGAACTGGGAAAGCATCGGAGTAAGCACGGTGCTTACTTCTGTTGCAGGAATATATTTCACGGGAACAATCTGTGTTACGGGTCTGTCCCTGTCGGGGACGGTCCCCGCCTCGCTGCCTTTTCGAACTTCAAGGGGCTTTTGTTTTGCGGTGGTGCCGGAAACTATTTTGTAAAATTCACCTGATCTTACAAGAGACATTCCATTTGCCTCAAGCACGGATTCAAAGACACTCAATACTTCACTGACAGGTATCTTCTTTGCAGAGTGAATCGTGATTCTCGCATCCAGTCCCGGACCTAAAATGAAATTTTCATTCGTAATGGATCCGATAGTGTTGATCACATCTTTCAGATCAGCATTGTCAAAATTAAGTATTATATAATTGTCTTCCTTAGGCTTGGAAAAATATTTTTTAATCTGCTGAGGGGTCACAGTTGAGGGAAGCGCCGGGGGAAGGACCGGCCGGGTCTTCTTTATTTGTTTTTCAGCGCTTTTTGCTTTTTGTTCAGTTTGGGCTTCCCGTTTTTCCGGCACAGGTTTTGACCCGGTTTTAATGGGTATTTTCTGTTCTTCTTTTACCGCGCTTGAAACTTTTGCAGCCGGATTGTCTTCTTCGGCAAAAGCATTCGCCATGGAAAGCCATAAGCAGGCTGAAATAATTAATAACTGTTTCATTTTCAGATACTTTTCAGTGAAGTCGTGTGAAAGAATTAAAAAATATACTATTAATATACCATATAACACACAATTGTTTCGAGGGAGGGTTTTCTTTTATAGCATTCTTCCGATAAAATTAATAAAGTCTCTCATCCTTCCATCTTAAAGGGAACATCATCCTGAATGTTGAACCGCCGCCTGGTTCACTTATCACAACCAGTTCCCCGAGGTGTTCCGAGATTATCTGCTTTACCAAAGGCAGGCCCATGCCGTATCCGCGCTCTTTTGTGCTGAAAAAAGGCATAAACAAATTAGCAATGTCTTCCTCGGGAATTCCATACCCTGTATCAGAAACAGAAAGAATTACATTCTCCTCGTCTTTGAGCGTCTCAATTGTTATCCTGCCGCCTTTTGTGGACGCTTCAACCGCATTTTTCATGATATGAAAAACCGCTACCCGCAGGAGGTCTCTTTGCATATTTATTCTCATCGACTCTTTTGAAATACGGACAACCATTTCTATTTTTTTACTGTCGGCTTCTTTCTCTATAACTGAAAGAACGCTTTCCACAATTCTGTTAAGGTCCTCATGCCTGAACTTTGATTGTCTGTTTTTAAGAAGGGACTCAAAATCTTTAACTATAACGTCAAGCTTTTCCGCTCCTTCAATAATATAATCAAGGTTCTCTCTTAATCTTTCCGAGATTTCTTCCTTTTCAATTATCCTCCTGCACCTGCCCCCTATCATAGAGGCCGGGTTTCTCACCCTGTCCGCCACAGTCAATGCCATTAAGCTCATTGTCCTCTCCGCCCCTATCGTCTCCAGTTCCTGATTTAATTCCGTTAAATTCCCATTAATCACCTCTATCTGTTTCATCAGTCTCTCTCTTTCCGCCTCCGCGCACTTACGCTCGGTAATGTCCCTTTGGACCGAGACCCAATGCGTGAATTTCCCTTTTTCATCAGTAAACGGGACAATATTACACTCCACCCAGAATTCCGAATTGTCTTTTCGATAGTTAATAAGCTCCACCCTTACGGGTTTACAATGGTCAAGCGCTTCGCGTACTTTATTTAATTCCGAAAGACTTGTCCTCGGACCCCGTAACATCCGGAGTGTCCTGCTTGTAGCTTCTTCAAATGGGTAACCCGTCATCTTGGTAAATGCCTTATTCGCGTATAATATCCGTCTGCCCGGCATTTCGCTCGGTTCAGCTTCCAGGATTATGATAGCGTCATTGGCATTAATAACTGCTGACTCAAGCAGACGCAGCCTTTCCTCCGCCTTTTTGCGTTTGATCGCGTTTTCAATAGTTACCGGCAGGACCTTGAGGTAATTATACTCCGGATCTTTTATTAAATAGTCATAAGCGCCTGCCTTCATGGCCTTAACGGCAACCCCTTCATTACCGCCTCTTGTTACGACTATAATCGGAACATCGGATACAAAATCAAAAATATCGAATGCCGTGCCGTCGCCCAGCAGATAATTTGTGATTACAACATCAAACATTTCAGAATCCATAATGTCTCTGGCTTCTGAAACAGATCCCGCTACAGCATAACTGAACCGGGAATTCTCCTGTCCGATTAACTGCTTAAAGGCTGCCTGGTCCGAACTGTCATCTTCAATTAATAACAACCTATGCTTTGGATTACCCATTATCTTTTTCTCTTGGATTAAATTAATTCATGCCAAACATTCAGGCCGCAGCCCTTCGCTTTATTTGTTATTTTCGACCATAGCCTTTTAAAACTTTAACCCGGGCAGTTGAAGGCAACATTGCAATAAAATAACATGAGTATATAATCTATTAAATATAAGGGGCCGAGGATCCAAGGATTCAATGGCAAATGAAATAAAAATACTGTTTATTGACCTCATGCGAATTATTAAATGGGCATTGTCCGTTCTCCTGTTGTTCGTCGTCGCCTGTGCCGTTAATCCCGTTACAGGCGAACGTGAATTAATGCTTGTAAGCGAGGAACAGGAGCTTAGTATAGGAAAAGAATCAGCGCCGTCACTGAAATGGGAATTCGGAGGGCTGTATCGTGACAGCTCCCTTGAAGCATATCTCGGAAGAATTACAACTCAGTTATGGCAGAATTCTGAAAGACCGCACCTTCCGGTAAGATTTCAGATCCAGAACACCTCTGTTCCGAACGCATTCGCCCTTCCGGGCTATGTAGCCATAACAAGAGGACTCCTCAGCGGGCTGGAAAATGAGGCCCAGTTCGCAGCGGTCATCGGCCATGAAATCGGTCATGTAATGGCACGACACACAGCGCAAAGGTTATCTCGTCTCAAACTTCAGCAGTTAGGTTTGGCTATCGGAGGAGTTGCGCTTGAAGGCAAGAGCGGAAGCGACACGCTTCTAACCATGGGAGCAATAGGCAGCAGCCTTCTTCTTCTAAAATATAGCAGAAGCCAGGAACTTCAGGCGGACAGGCTGGGAGTGAAATATATGGCCCGCCTCGGTTATGATCCGGTTGAAGCAATATCAGCCCATCAGGCGCTTGAAAAATCAGCAAACGATTATCTTGGAAGAATCGGGAAGTCCCGTCAGGAAGCAAGCCTTATTTCCAGTCTCCTTTCAACACACCCGGAGCAGGAAAACAGAATCAGAGAAATCCGGGCGATGATAAACCAGCTTCCGCCTTATACATTAAAAGGTGACGGCAAGTTCTACAATGTTTTTCAGAATGCAACCGGAACGATAAGAGAAACCAATAAAATTTACTTTATACACGATAAAGCGGAAAAATATTATCAGGAAAAAAATTACAGGGAAGCTGAAAAAAGCATAAACAGGGCA
>JAUVPO010000192.1 GCA_030598625.1 Deferribacteres bacterium
ATAACTAAGGGCCGGTTTTACCATAACAATATCAGCTCCCTCTTCAACGTCGAGGGCCGTTTCCTTCAGGGCTTCTCTCCTGTTGGCCGGGTCCATCTGGTAAGACCTTCTGTCACCGAAGGCAGGGGTGGATTCCGCGGCCTCCCGGAATGGCCCGAAGAAAGCAGAAGCATACTTGGCTGCATAACTCATTATCGGGATACCGTCAAAACCGTTCGAGTCAAGAATGTCCCTGATTACGGCAACACGTCCGTCCATCATGTCGGAAGGAGCAACGATATCAGCGCCTGCTTTTGCATGAGACAAGGCTTCTCTGGCAAGTAGTTCAAGTGTCGGATCATTAAGTATCTTGCCTTTTTTTATTACGCCGCAATGGCCGTGACTCATGTATTCACACATGCAGACATCTGTTACGATAATAAGTTCAGGGACCTTGTCCTTGATTGCCCTTACAGCCTTCTGTACTACCCCTTTGGCGCTGTAAGCCTCCGAACCCTGCTCATCTTTGTGTTCCGGGATACCGAACAGGATGATGGCCGGTATCCCGAGTTTATGGATTTTACCGGCTTCTTTTACTATCTCATCAACTGACATCTGGAAACATCCCGGCATTGAAGATATTTTCTTTTTGACACCCCTCCCGAAGGTTACAAACATCGGATAAATGAAATCGTCGGGGGAGAGACCGGTCTCACGGACCATTTTTCTTAATACGGTATTTGATCTGAGTCTCCTCGGTCTGTGTATTGGAAAAGGCATGATTGTCTCCTTTCATTTATTAAGTATAACAGATTTTATTTTTCCACTCGGCTTTACTTTCTAAACCGCTGACAGGGGAATTATTATTTTATCTTATGATACGGTTCAATATGGATCACGACATCCCTTACAGAGGGGAATTCCTTTTTGATGGCTTTTTCAACACAATGGGCCGTATAATGCGCGTCCCGTGTTTTTACCTCAGGATCAACAAGAACATGGAGGTCAATATTGATAAAGTCTTCGTTTCCCCTTGTCCTGATTCCATGACAGTCTTTTACACCGGAAATATTTTTTACAACCACTTTTATTGCATCCGGATTTATGCACGCGGCATCAGTCAGAACTCCCGTGGCGGATTTCAAGATGGAAAGCCCTGTCCTGACAATGAATATCGTGATAATAACGGCCGCGATAATGTCAACGCCGGGATGACCAAATTTTGCAGCTATAAGACTTATCACTACGGATAATGAGATGAATATATCGGTCCTGGTATGCATGGCATCTGCAAGGAGGAAGTCGCTTTTCAGCTCCCGGCCTTTTTTTGTCTCATAAATCATTACACCCGTGTTTACTAAAAGGGTCAGCGACATAATTATGAAACTCAGAGAGGTAACATCGATATCATGCGGAGTTTTTATCCTGAACCAGGATTCCCTTAATATTTCCATTCCTGCCGCGAATATAAGCGCTACTATGGCAATAGTTGAGAGGGTCTCAAATTTTCTATGTCCGTAGGGATGACTTTCATCAGGCGGCTGTGATGCTATCCATATGCCGATGAGACCGATAACATTGGATATCCCGTCGAAAAAGGAATGAAACCCGTCGGAGAGCATGCTTAAAGAATCTGTCGAATAACCGTAAATTAATTTTGATGCGGCAACAACTATATTCAGAAACAGGGTGTATAAAAGAACGCGTCTGACTTTGTTAAGGCGTGTCATAACCACTAAGTATCGCTATAAGTTAATTGTTAAACGTCCACACATAACGTATAACGGTTTCCCCTCCGCAGTTTATTATAGAGTATTTTCCTGAATAAAAAAATCGTGTTACTTACCAATACAAAAATTGCTGAATATTCTGTCAAGAATGTCTTCAGGAGTCGTAATCCCGAGTATTTCACCGATTGCATCAAGGGCTTCTCTCAATTCAACCGAGAGAAATTCAGGAGAAATTTTATTCATGACCCCTGTGATAAAAGAATCCACTGACAGCAGGGCCTTTTCAAGCGCATGTACATGTCTTGTGTTTGTAATGATGCTGGAGCCGCCTCCGGTTTGACCCGTTAGCGCTGTTTCTACTATTTTGTCTTTTAATTTATCAAGCCCGGTCCCTTTTGCCGCGGATATTTTAACTGTTATCTTGTTGACATCCTCTCTCCCTCTCTTGTTTTTCCCCTTGGTCGGGCGAGTAAAAATTGATTCGGGGATGGTCAGCTTCTGTTCGAGGTCTGCCTTATTTATGACTAAAATAGTGTTTTTTGAATTTGATTTTTTGATCAGTTCCATGTCTGTATCATGCAGTGCCCTGCTTCCATCAAGAATAACAAGCACTAAATCCGCCTCTTTCATAGCCCTGATACTTCTCTTTATGCCTTCTTTTTCAGCAATGTCCTTAACATTTCTTATCCCGGCCGTATCCATAATCCTTACCGGCAGCCCCCGGATATTTAAGTATTCCTCAATGACATCACGGGTTGTTCCCGGAGCTTCCGTGACAATTGCCCTGTCATGTTCAAGAAGGGCGTTCAACAGGGACGACTTTCCGACATTCGGTCTGCCTATTATCGTGGTCTTGAGTCCGTCTCTTAGAATCATTCCATACCGGGAGCTGTCTATCAGTTTTCGCAGGGATTGATGTATGCCGAGGGCCCTCTTTTTCATGTCTGTTAAAGACGGGGTCTCTATGTCCTCTTCAGGAAAATCGATATATGTTTCAACAAAGGCTGCAAGCTCCGTCAGCTTCTCCCTGATGGCTTCCATCTTTGCTGAAAGCTTTCCCCTGAGTTGTTCAACAGCGGCCTTCCGGCTCTGTTTTGTGAGTGAATTTATTATATCAAGCGTTGCCTCTGCCTGCGCAAGGTCAATCCTTCCGTTCAGGAACGCCCTCTGCGTGAATTCACCCGGATTCGCAAGTCTTGCCCCTTTTTTCAAGACAAGCTCTAAAACCGTCTGTAGAGATATGGCGCCGCCGTGACAATTTATCTCTATAACATCTTCTCTGGTATATGTATTCGGCGCCGTCATTATTGATACCAGCACTTCATCCACGGTTTCTTTATTTGCGGGGTCTACTATACGGCCGAAAATGATCCTGTGAGATGGTGTATGTTTGAGTTTTGTCCCCCCTTTCGACCGGAAAATGCCGTCCGCTATCTTTACGGCGTTTTTTCCGCTGAGCCTTACAATCCCGATACCGCTGTGACCAACAGGGGTTGATATTGCGGCTATTGTGTCTTCAATGTGCATGGTAAATAGTTTAACGTGAACCTGTTTCATTTGTCAGGAGGGGGTATTAGTGGTACTGTGGCACTTTTTTTCCGGACTGTTACGCTGCTTTTTTATTTGCGAAATACTGCTGGATAATGCCGAGGACGTTATTTACAAGCCAGTACAGCACCAGCCCTGCTGGGAAAGACAAGAACATAAACGTAAAGACTATAGGCATAAGCATCATCATCTTTGCCTGTTTAGGGTCCATGGCGGAAGGTGTCATCTTCTGCTGGAGCACCATGGTAAGCCCCATAACGATCGGAAGAACGTAATACGGGTCCTTTACTGCAAGATCGGTTATCCAGAGGGTGAAGGGCGCTCCTCTGAGTTCAATCGCCTTTAGAAGGACATTATAGAGCGCTATGAATACCGGTATTTGAAGAAACATCGGCAGACAGCCTCCCACCGGATTGACTTTATATTTTTTGTAAAGCTGCATCGTTTCCTTCTGCATCTTCTGGGAATCATTTTTATATTTTTCCTTCAGCTCCGCCATCATGGGCTGAATCTTCTGCATCTTCTTCATTGATTGCTGGCTTTTGTTAAGGATAGGGATAAAAGGTATTCTTATAACTGTAGTCAGAATGATTATGGCCCAGCCGTAGTTGCCTAAATATTTATACAGGAACTTCAACACCCAGAAGAGGGGCATTGCAACAATGGAAAACCACCCGAAATCAATCATATGTTCGAGTCCTGAGTTTAGCAGCTTCAGCCTGTCATATTCCTTGGGGCCGGCGTAAAAGATAAATTTATGTTTTTGAGGCTTAAGCGTTAACGCGATCTCGGCAGCATCGCCTTCTTTCCAGACGGTCGCGCCTTCAACCGG
>JAUVPO010000027.1 GCA_030598625.1 Deferribacteres bacterium
CCCGTGATTCATTAAGCAGACATAACATGTTGAATTCAATGCCTGTTTTGAATAATCCGCCTTCGCTGACCGGTCATGAGTTGAAGGATTAAAAGCGAGTATTTTCTATACACTGAGGGATTTCACACAGCCCGGCGAGGCTTGAAAAAAAATGTCCTGGAATTCGCGGCGAGGCAGAATGACCTGCAACTTAGAGGTGGTAAGCATTTATGTATATCGGCGGGACAACGGGCTGAATAATTACAAAAAAAGCCCGGATGAATTTTAAGATCATCCGGGCTTTTTGCGCCTTGTAACAGGCCTGATATTATAAAATTCCGTCTTTTTCGGTATGACAGGTAAAACAGCCGGTGCCGGCCGTAGCGCCTGTTGTGCCAGCCTCCATACCGTCGTAATCCCACCTCAGTAAATCAGAATATGGTGACCCGTGAGGCCGGTGGCATGACAGACACATTACTACCGCCTCTGCCCTGACAGGATTTTCAGGATTTATCCACGCAACAGGGGCCTCAAGACTATAGTTCGCGGGAACATCAGGATCATAATCGCCGTATTCTTCTGAATCAGGCAAAAATTTGTCGGTCGGATGCCGTATCCAGGCGCCCGTACTGCCCATGCCGTCATTGCCTATCTGAGGGCCATGGAATTTACCATGGCATCCAGCACAGAACGAAGTTATAGTCTTTTGACTTCTGAGAGCCTCTCCTCCTGCCGTTGTGTAATCTGCGTTTGTCCCCTTATAATAGTTATGGTCTCCGGCATCGTCGGTAGTATATTCCCAGTCGTTGTCCTCTTTACCCTCCACATAATCAAATGAAGTAGTAATTTCCTTATTTGCGGAAGGAATTGGAAGCTGGGGATCCCAGTGACCCTTTAAAAACCTGTACACTCCATTGTCTTCATGGTGATATGTAAAGACATGGCAGCCTTCACACCCGCCCCTGAAAGAATTATTGCTGCCCGGCGGATCGGCAAGCGTTGTATGACAGCTATTCCCGCACCCTCTCACATACCTGCCCGGCGCCGCGCTCAGGCTGTCCGGACCGTTTATCCCGTAAACATTATGGCCTTTTGAGTCATCACCCTGGGCCACCCAGTAAAAATTGCCGCCTGCCAAGGGCGTTGTCGGCACAGAGGTATTGTATACTATAGGAATATCACTGCTGGCAACGGTTATTACGGTATCTGCGGAAGTCGAAGAGTGACATCCGACACAATTAGTAATAAGAAGACCTCCCTGAGGACCCGAACTGCTTCCTCCTGTCAGCTCGCCACCGTCACCTGTCCATCCAATATCTTCACCTGTCATTGCCACCTGAGAGCCGTCCTGGCTGTTGTGCATGGTATGGCAATTAGAGCAGACCCCGCTTACCTTTGCTGATAGCTCAAGCGGAATGCCTATCACAAAAACAATTAATATTATTAACAAAACATTTCCTCTTTTCATCTTGAACACTTCCCCGATAATTTTTTTTACATCCATTGCCCTGATTACAGATCTGGGTATCATGCCGTTCGGCATGATACCCGATTGATTGATTAAATGGAGGCTGAATATATATTTAGCTCCGCCATTTTTTATTGTTCATTTACCTCTGTGCATCATGACATCCGAGGCAGCCCCAGGTGTTTCCGCCGCCGGCAGTCATATCGCTGTATGCGAATCTCAGGATATCGTCCTGTGTAGTAGCGTGCGCCCTGTGGCATGAGATGCATGCTACCCTCGGGTTATCGTCTGTGCCGTAAGCTGCGTTCGTATCCACATCGGTATAATCAGCTCCGGTAAAAGCAAACGGATTTCTGTCGTAGTCCACTGTCGGAGTCCATGCTCCAGGAATAAGGACTTCGGTTGGATGCCTTATCCATGTGCTACCGGAGATTGTATCAGTTTGGTTGTGGAATTCTCCATGACACATTGAGCAAAAAGCGCTGATAGAATCATTTGATGTAGCGCTGTCATCTGACATGGCATAGTAAACATTATGGTCGGTTGCGGTAGCGCCGCCTTCTTCATAGGTATCCGTTCCTTTTCCCTTAATATCCGTATAAGAAGCCCCGTCCCAGTGTCTGAGAAAACGGTACGCGTTCGGATAGGTCCCGTGATGGAAACCGGTAACAGTTGTATCGCCGGCTACATCATGATTACCATGGCAGCCAAGCTCACCGGCGCAGGTTAACTCCTGAAGGCCCACCGTGATAGTGGAGTCACCGCCGTTACCGGGAGTGGCGATTATGTTATCAGTTTCCAGTCCCACTCCAAGAACACCGGCATCATTCAGGTCTTTCACATTGTGACCCTTGGCGTCTGATGAAAAGTCGTTATTTCTAAAAGTACCGCCAGCCAGGGAGTCCGTTCCATAAGTGCCAAAGATGACCGGGGCGCCTGTTGCCTGCCCGTTGTGGCAACCCAGACAGGTCGAAACCGTGAGGTTGGACTGTGGAGAAGACATTGGGTTGTTGTTAAAATCCCTTGCCATGGAGCTGCCGTCCTGACTGTTATGCATTGTGTGGCACTGGGAACATGTACCCGTGACCGCACCGGCAAGACCATAAGTCAACGTAACAGATAATAATACGATAAATGTCGTTATGAGTGTTTTCCTCAAGTTGTTCACCTCCTTTAATTTTTGTGTTTTTTTCTTATTCATTTTCTAACTACCTCCTAAACGTTTATAATTGTAACTTTGTTAGCCATACGATTCATGCATAAAGTAACATGTTATTAATCCCTTAAAAACACGTCAAACAGTATTCATCAACTTAAATAAGCGCAACTAACCTTGATAAATATATGAAACATTACCCGGAGGTATTTTGCTTTCCAATATTCAAGAATGGTAAATATGATGGTGAATAGTATAGCTTTCTGTTTATTAAAATGCTATACCTTAATAATAAAAAATATTTCACTTGACTGAATTATGACCCGCAGGCATTCCCGCAACTAAGAAAGTCTATATTTTGTTATCTGAATTTATTATATAATCACTTATTACCTGTCAAACAAATATTATTTACTTTGCATTTTGTAAAGCAATATATATGCCAGTTCATATAAAAACATCATAATCAATTGTATCTAAAGAATAATTTCCATTTATTGTTTATAACAAGCAGTCCCCAATATGTATTTATTCTTTACACTTCTTCAATGCCTCATAACGCCTACATCAGGCAACTCCCCAATTATAAAAGGGAAACATTGCATGTAAAATAAATCGACATCAATGTCAGAAAAGTCGACAAATCATAAGGTCAGGATTTTTCTGACCTGCTAAAGAAGATTGAATTTCTGCATCTTGTATCTGAGGGCGTCCCTTGATATGCCAAGCAATTTGGCCGCCTTTGTCTGGTTGCTATTGGCCTTTTCTAAAGCCTGTTCGATCAAATCCCGTTCCACGTTTTTAAGAGAAAGCCCTTCACTGGGCAGATCGATCGATGCGTTTTTCTCATCCTCCGCCCCTGTTTCAATTTGTTCGACTATTTCTGATGGAAGATGCTCAGGGCAAATAATATCAGTATCTTCGAGGATGAAAATTCTTTCCATGACATTTCTCAACTCACGGGCATTGCCGTACCATGGATAGTCAACTATCAGTTTTTCGGCTTCAGCAGACATGCTCCCTATATTCTTCTTGAATTCCTTGTTAAATTTGTTCATATAATGCCTCGCAAGGGGTAGAATATCTTCTCTCCTGTCCCGTAACGGAATAATAAATATAGGGAAAACCTTCAATCTGTAGTAAAGGTCCGCCCTGAAGCTTCCATCTTTAACAGCGCCTTCCAGATTCTTCTTGTTCGTAGTAGCTATAATCCTTACATTTACCTCTATGTCCTTAAGACCTCCGACCTTCTTAAATGTCCTTTCCTCAAGCGCCCTTAACAACTTTGCCTGGGTGGACAATTTAATGTCTCCTATTTCATCAAGATATATGGTCCCCCCGCTTGCAAATTCAAAGAGCCCCTTCTTGGATGCCTTT
This sequence comes from Deferribacteres bacterium, assembly GCA_030598625.1. Lineage (GTDB taxonomy): Bacteria > Nitrospirota > Thermodesulfovibrionia > UBA6902 > UBA6902 > JAUVPO01. The sequence continues at coordinate 3,981 of JAUVPO010000027.1, forward strand.
GCATCCGTAAAAGCCCCTTTTTCGTGACCGAACAACTCACTTTCAATAAGCGTCTCGGGGATAGCGGTACATGTAATCTCAACAAAGGGTTCAGACGCCCTTGCGCTATGATAATGGATCACCCTTGCGAGAAGACTCTTGCCTGTACCGCTTTCACCACGGATAAGTATGGTATTGGCGTCACTTTCTGATACTTTTTTTGCGAGAGTGATAACATCCTGCATGGCCTTGGATTGACCTATTATATTATTAAAACTGTATACGTCGTATTTTTCTTCCCTGAGATAGTTAACCTCTCTCTTCAGTTGAACTGTTTCCATCGCCTTTGATATTAGAACGGAAATCCTGCTCAGTTCAAAAGGTTTTTCCACAAAGTCATAAGCCCCTGATTTAATAGTCGAAACTGCAACCTCTATGTCTCCATACGCAGTTATAATGACCACGATGACATCACTGTTCAGCTTTTTCATTGCCTTAAGGGTTTCGATGCCACCGATCCCGGGCATGTTTAAATCGAGGAGAACAATATCAGGGCTGTCTGTCTTAAATACATCGATTCCCGCTTCCCCCGATTCAGCGGTCAATACCTCAAACCCTTCTTTTTCAAGATGTTGTTTCAGGCTCTTTATAATAAATTTTTCGTCATCAATGACGAGGATTTTACCGCGATGCAAAAAAACCTCCGTAAATATATGCAGCAACTTAAGACGTTGGAAAATGAAATCTCAGTCGGCCCCGCTTAATCACTGCTCCTCGCTCTGTCCTATCGGCAAGTATACAGTAAATATACTGCCTTTGCCAACCTCACTCTTAACGCTGATCTCGCCTCCATGTTCCTGGACAATCCTCTGGCTGATCGACAAACCAAGACCGGTCCCCTTTGACTTTTTTGTGAAAAACGGATCAAAAATACTTTCCATATGTTCGCGCTTTATTCCTAGCCCTGTATCTTCGAACGTGACGGCAAGAATTTTTTCACACGCCAGCGTTCCGGCTATTTCCCCTCCTACTTGTGTATAATCCTTCACAGATATTTCAATCTTAAGATTCCCGCCCTCAGGCATGGCCTGAACAGCGTTAAGTATAAGGTTCAAAAAAATCTGCTGCATTTGATCAGGGTCCATCATGACATCCGGAATATCGTCTTCTATCTCTGTTTCAATTGAAACATTCTGTTTATTTGCCTCAGGCTGTACAAAAAATACAGCCTTTTCCAAAATGTCATTTATTTTTAAGGACAATAAACAAGGGGGCTTCGGCCTTGCATAATTCAAAAGCGCCTTTACCGTTGTGTCAAGCCTCCTTATATGATTCAATATCTCACTCGTAACCATTCTGCCCTCGTCATCCTCACTCATTTCAGACTGAAGCACCTGAACAGCGCAGCTTATTCCTGTTAGAGGATTTTTGATTTCATGGGCGATTCCTGAAATAATCTCTCCAAGAGACGCCAGTTTCGCCGCCCTTTGCATCTGTTCAGTGTGACATAGTTCTATTTCCTGTTTAGCTGATTCAAGGGACTCAAGCATGCTGTTAAAACTCTTTGCCATAAGACCCAGTTCATCTTTTTTATCTTCATCCATCCTTGCGGACAGATCACCGTCTTCAATCTTTCTAATGGTCCGGGTCATCCTTTTAATCGGCCTGTCTATTAATACGCCGACTACAAACACAAACGCCCCTGCAATAAGAATAAAACCTACAAGCGCTTCTGTGAGATATTTTCTTTTATATCCCTGAATGGTCTTTGTTATCTCTGAAAGAGATATCCCTATATGAAGGACGCCGAGAACCTCTTCCTCAGGGCTGTGGCATTTATGGCATACAGGTTGGTTCTTAATGTCAGAGAGCTTTAACACATACTGCTCACCGCCTTTTTCCACTATGAAGGCTTCCCGCATTTCATGTTTCCCGGATATGCCGGGGGCTTCTTTATTTATCTCCGCCCCGATTTCCAGTGGATCGGAAGATACGAGTATAACACCGTTTTCAGGGCGAAAGATTCGAATTTCCTTCAATTCCCCGGCATTTTTAACCAGGCTTTCAACCATGGCCTGCAGGTCCTGCCACTTGTTCTGAAGCATAAGTTCCATAATTCCGTGTGCAATCCTTTCGGAAAGCAACACTGCTTTCTCCCTCTGTCCGTTAAGCAGCAGTTGTTCGCTTCTCTTTATATCTCTCCATGCGTCCGTGATCATGATGGTGGAAATAATGAGGAAGGCGGTAATAATTATTTTAAATTTCAGACTGTTAAACATGTGTTAATATAACATATAAGACGAATTACCCACTACAACATCGTTAGTGATAAAGCAGTAATGTTTTCAAACCGCAAGATATAAATCGGGGTTTCCACAGTTAAAATATTTTTCCGTCAAAAAAATCCCCTTGATTATTATTATCAATATCATTAAAATTATTTATTTACAAATAAGGATAGTTTTTATTTTATAGAAATATTCCATTCCGGCGTTTCTTGCTATCATTTTCATATTTAATAAGATCTTACATATGGGGTAGAAGATGTTGAATATCAAGGAAATACTTCTGTCACTTCTTTTTATTATTTTCTTTGCTGAACGTGCATGTCCCGCTCAGGAAATCAAAGTAGTCTTTGCGATTTCACCAATGGCGTCTCCTGTGTCCACCCTCTCAAGTTATGGTGATTTTTTCAAATACCTCTCGAAAAAAACCGGGATAAAGATAATCCCTAAACAGCGAAGAAAGTACGCTGAGATTAATTCCCTTCTTAAATCCGGCGATGCACAATTTGCCGTCACCTGTACAGGAGCATTCCTGGACGGCAGAAATGAATTCGGCCTTGAGCTCCTTGCTGTTCCGGTTATTAACGGCAAAACAAGCTACAATTCCCTCGTTATAGTAAATGAAAAAAGCAGTATAGAGAATTTCTCACAACTTCGAGGCAAGGTTTTTGCCTTTACGGACCCTCTTTCATTTACCGGAAGGCTGTATCCTCTGTATGTCCTTCATCAAATGGGAGTTATACCAGTGGAGTTTTTCCATAAGAGCTTTTATACATCCAGCCATGAAAAATCAATTGAGTCTGTGGCTTATGGTCTTGCTGAGGGGGCGGCGGTAGACAGTCTTATTTTTTATGACATGGAGAGGATGGAGCATCCTGCCGTAACCATGGTAAGAATAATAAAGGTGTCACCGCCTTACGGCATACCACCTATTGTAGTATCTCCATTAGTGAAAAAACCAACGAAACAGATTATATTAACCGCGCTTCTTGAGATGACATCTGACCCCGAAGGTAAAGAGATTCTCAAGAAACTTGAAATTGATAAATATATTCTGCCTGATCCTGCTATCTACGACAACGCGGCGCAATTGAGAAAGGCGATATTATTACAATGAGATTGAATAAAATTTTTGACGGCATAGCTTTTCGTATCTCGGTCTCCATAGCTGTTGTAGTTGCTGTAGCGACAGCAAGTGTTGGTTGGATAACATTGAGAGAGGAAAGGAAAACTCTGGAAGAAGAGCTTCAGAATAAAGGCGTCTATCTTGCCGAATTAACGGCCCACCACGTTACGGAGCCGCTCCTTTATGAAGAACGTCATACGATATTTTCTATATTAAAGGGGTCCATGAAAAGCAAAGAAAGTCTCATTGTTTATGCCGAGGTTTATGATAAAAACAGAGAATTAGTGGTTAAAGCATATAAAAATGAGGAATTTCGAAAAATGAAACTTCCGCCATTTAGTTTTGAAGATTCAATGCTGAATACGGATATCCGGGAAGACGACAACTTGCCTGTCTATCATTTGAGTTTGCCTATTTATGAAGAAGCCCTTGGAACCATTGGATTTCTGAGAATATGCATAACAAAAGAATTCCTTTACGGGACGCTTGAAAATGTAAAACAGAAGCTTTATCTTCTTGCGGCAGCAGTGATTTTTATTGGCATAGCATTAGGACTCTGGATGGCGAGAAGGGTGCTGAAACCGATTCTCATCCTTAATAATGGCGTGAAAAGAGTTGGAGATGGAGAGGTTGGTGTTGAGATACCGGTGGTCGGAGAGGGTGAGATAAAAGAGTTGGCTCTGTCTTTTAACAAGATGTCCGGGAAACTAAAGGAACTCATCGATGATATAAGGGCCGCGCAGGAAAACCTTGTCAGGACAGAAAAACTCTATGCTATTGGAGAATTCTCCGCTGGGGTTGCGCATGAGATAAGGAACCCCCTTACATCCATCAAAATGCTTTTGCAGGCTTTGGAGCACAAAAAACAGGCGCTGTCAGGCAAACACTTTGGAATCATTCAGGGAGAGATAGACAGGATTGACCGCATTATAAAAAGATTCCTGGCCTTTACGAGACCGTGGAAGACTGAAAAAAAAGACGTGAATATTAATAATGTTCTTGAGGAGGTTATCAGTTTAACCAGGCCGAAGATGGAGCAATCCGCAATCAGACTTGACAGGAAATTTTCATCCGCGCAGCCGGTAATCAAAGGGAACAGTGATGCGCTTAAGCAGGTTTTCATAAATATTGTTCTTAATGCGTTACAGGCAATGGATGATGAGGGCGGGAGACTTAGTATTGAGACGACAACGCATAATGGAACTTTATCGGCAATATTTAAAGACACCGGAATCGGAATCCCCGAAAAAAATCTGAAAAACATTTTTGACCCTTTCTTCACGACAAAAGATGACGGCACCGGTATGGGACTTGCTTTGACTTACGCCATAGTAAATGAACATTCAGGCAAAATAAATATAAAATCAACACCAAAGATAGGCACAAAAATAACAGTGGAGTTGCCTTTGTGAAGCCTTCCATTCTGATAGTAGACGATGAAAAAACCGTGAGATATTCATTTAAAGTAATGTTTGGAGATGAGTACAGGGTCTTAACCGCCGAGGACGGCATGTCGGCGTTAAATGTTCTCGATACAAGTTATATTGGGGTGGATATTGTTTTTCTTGATGTCAAAATGCCCGGCATGGGAGGGATGGAAGCGCTTGAAAAGATCAAGGAGACCGCAAAAAACATTCCTGTAATTATTATGACCGCTTTTAGTGATTCCGACACTGCTATCGAAGCCATGAAAAAAGGGGCGTTTGATTACCTTACAAAACCGGTAGACGGCAACCAGCTGAAAGAGGTCATTGAAAAGGCCCTCGCTTCAGCAAGGCTTCAGAAAGAGGCTTCATTTTGTATTGAGACGGACAAGATATCGGATAAAGAAGATACCATTATAGGGAAAAGCCAGGCTATTATTGATATGTGTAAAATGATCGGCCAGGTTGCCGAAACAGACGTGTCCGTGCTTATCTCGGGAGAAAGCGGTGTAGGGAAGGAGTTAGTGGCACGGGCGATATACAACCACAGCGCCAGAAAGGGCAAACCCTTTATGGCCGTTAATTGTGCCGCGCTTGCCGAGGGCGTGGTTGAAAGCGAATTATTCGGCTGCGAAAAGGGGGCGTTTACCGGGGCGGAAAAGAGAAGAATCGGAAGGTTTGAACAGTGTGATATGGGGACTATATTTCTCGATGAGATCGGAGATATGACCCTTTCAACCCAGGCAAAATTGCTGAGGGTTTTGCAGGATGGCGGTTTTGATCGTGTAGGGAGCAATGAAACGATGTGGACTGATGTGCGGGTAATTGCCGCAAGCAATAAAAATCTCCATGACGAGGGAAAGCACGGCAGATTCAGGGAGGACCTGTTTCACAGGCTGAATGTTTTTACAATACATATGCTTCCGCTTAGAGAAAGAAAAGAAGACATACCGATTCTATCAGAGTACTTCCTTTCAAGGGCAGCGAGAGAGACCGGCAGACAGATAAAAGGATTTTCACAGAATGCAATTAATCTGCTTATATCGCATCACTGGCCGGGCAATGTCAGGGAACTCGAAAATGTCATAAAAAGGGCCACTGTAATTGCGGGTGGAGAGATCCTCGATGTTAATGACTTTGTTTTAGACACCGGGCCGCCAATAAAAGCGTCACATGATCTTACTGTGGAAGCTGTACCGCTGGGGAAAGAGTCTCAGGAGTTTTATGAAGTAATAGATGAAATATTCGATGCGACGGTCAAGACAAAAAACACCCCTGACGTTTATCATTCCATAATTGCAAGCGTGGAAAAGAGGCTGATTGAAAATGCCCTCAGCAAGACAAACGGAAATCAGCTCCATGCATCCGCATTACTCGGTATTTCCAGAGTGACATTGAGAAAAAAAATGCAGGATTACGATATTTCGTTTGAATAGAAGATGTATCAGAAGTGCACCCGGTTCGTTTGGGAATTGAATCCCAGCAATAATCTCCACACATATTTACTATCAGTGTTATAATTTACGGAACAATTTATGGCTTAGTTATGTGACAAGGGGCTTTCAAAAGGGCTATAACGATGCCGGGGATCTTCGACAATATAGAAAATCGTTATTACGCACAAAGTAAATTAGATGAAACTTACCGACAATGAGATAAGAGATATTACCCGCTATCTTGAGGAGCGGAAGCCCCTGCCGGAGAAGTACCTCTTTTTGCTCTTTGAGGAAAAGCGGGAGATCACCCGCCGACAAAACCCGGATGACCAGAAATACATTCGAGGATTAGTATCGAGTGCAAATAGCGACATTTTAGATCAATTGCCAATTCTTCCACAACAGCACGCAATTGTTATGGTCGATTGTGTCCGAACACCTGTACAAGTAAGAATTAATAATGTAGCTCCAAAGCCTAATAGTGATAATCCGCGGTTTGTTGAGAAGTGGCTGGAAGAACAAAGCGATTTTCCGAACTATAAAGAAATTTGCAATAATTGGAAAGATGGGAAAAAATAACTTAAGCTGACTAAGGATAAAAACAAGCTTTAACAGATATTAACGGAGAAAAGGCCATGTCCCGTTCAGACATTTTAAAAATACTCAAAGAATTCAAGGAAAACCATGCTGAAGAATACGGCATTCTATTAATGGGTGTTTTCGGGTCGGTTGCCAGAGACCAGGCCACCGAAAAAAGCGATGTGGATATTTTTCTGAAAACTAAAACCCCGGACCCATTCAACATTGTACACATAAAAGAGGCACTGGAAGAAATACTGCGTCAGCATGTTGATATTGTCAGACTGCGGGACAGGATGAATCCTTCTTTAAAAACCCGGATAGAAAAGGAAGCTGTTTATGTATGACAAAGAGGCTGTTCTGGATATCCTGAAGCAGATACACGATGCAATTCAAAGAATAATCAAACGTTCTGAAGCAATTACAAAAGTTGAGGATTTTACAGGCTCCTCTGAGGGACAGGAAAAACTGGACGGTATTTGCATGCTGATTATTGCCATAGGTGAAAGCCTCAAGAATATCGATAAAATGACCAGCAACGAACTATTACCTAAATATTCCGATATCGATTGGAAGGGCGTAAAAGGTATGAGAGATATTATTACTCATCACTATTTTGATATAGATGAGGAAGAGATATTCTGGATTTGCAAGCATCAGCTCAGGCCTCTTTCTGATACTATCGCCAGAATCATTGAGGACATCAAAGCGGAAAATTAAATTTTCAGGACCTTAAAAAACCGGATATTGGGAACTCGTTAATTAAATCTATTTTTTGCATTTAGATTTAGTGATATTTAAATAAGCATAATAATTCAAGCAGTTAAGACTTTTAAATTAAATCTATTTTAAATCTAAAATACATTTAGAGGCATTATGGCATTACATCCAGACTTCCCTGAATCACCGCATACGATCCTTGACCCGAAACTGCGCTGGTTTCTATCTGACGAAGCCCTGCGTGTCTATCGAGGTTGAACCTCCATATTTTTCATTACTTTGCTTCTTTTATTACCTGATTAAATAAATCAGCGAGTCCTGCCCCCTCAACAGTTTTGTCAAATTCCCTGAGCCACTTCCTTATATATCTCCTGTCTAATAATGGATTTTTCAGAATAATGTGTCGGACATCCTCTAAATCCCTTGGTCTTCCAGCGAATATCTTATGGATGATTACATCTTCGGCAGAAGCAAATTTGACAAACCTTTTTTTTATCTTCACCTTCCTTGATCGTTTGATTGCCTGCTGTTCATACGTGGTAAATGAGAAGATAAAGTCTACCCGAATACCCGATGTCCGGTCGCTTGCAGGGAGGACGAATGTTTTGCTCACAAAAGCTCTATAATTTTCCGGAAGAATTTTCAGTCCGGCTGATTTACAGATGCCGGCGATCTCGGACAAACGCTCCGTTGAAACTCCAAGTGTTATATCGATGTCCTGAGTTAATCGCGGTGTGCCATAAAGGAGCACAGCCTGTCCGCCGATGACCATATAAGGGATTTTATTGCCGGAGAGAAGTTGCCCCAGCCTGGAAAGGAGATTTTCAAACATTATTGCAATTTAATATACGGGCCATCCTAATATCAACATCTATACCATCAAGAGGATTTTTCAGGGGCAGC
>JAUVPO010000117.1 GCA_030598625.1 Deferribacteres bacterium
AACAACCAGGCTATATTTAATAAAAAATCTGGTATAATATGCTGCTATGTCAGTTTTAGAAAAACATATAACTGAGCCTAAAATAGCCTATTTTTCCATGGAGATAGGCTTGAGGGATGAAATTCCCACATATTCCGGCGGTCTTGGAATACTCGCGGGTGACACTGTAAAGTCGGCTGCTGATCTGGACCTGCCTTTTGTGGCAGTCACTCTTATAAGCCGCAAGGGATATTTTCGGCAGGAAATTGATAAGGAAGGCATTCAGAAAGAGTTTCCCGCAGTATGGAAACCGTCAAAGTTAATGACCGTCATGCCGGAAAAAGTTACCCTCACTATTGAGTGAATGACCGTCCATATCCAGTCATGGGTATATTTTGTTGAAAGTCCGAGGGGCGGAATTGTCCCTGTTATATATCTCGATGCCGATGTTCCTGAAAACAGCCCCGAAGACAGAAAACTGACGGACCATCTTTATGGAGGTGACGAGAGTTACAGGATAAAGCAGGAGATGGTCCTTGGTATCGGTGGAGTTAGAATGCTCAGAAAACTCGGATTCCGCATTAAAAAAAATCATATGAATGAAGGACACGCGGCATTTCTAACGCTTGAACTGCTCCAGGAATACAAAAAAGACATAGAATCGGTATGGGACGAATCGCATATATGGGACTTCGAGACTGTAAGAAACCTGTGTGTATTTACAACTCATACCCCTCTTGAAGCAGGACATGATAAATTCTCTTATGACCTCTATAGCAGGATATTCGGCGACTATTTCCCTGAAAATATTCTTAAGACGCTTGCAGGTGAAAAAAATTTAAATATGACGCTCCTCGGTTTTAACTTAAGCAACTTCGTCAATGGCGTAGCTAAAAAACATGGGGAAGTCTCACAGAGCATGTTTCCCGGATATCAGATCAATGCCATTACAAACGGCGTTCATTCATACACATGGACTTCGGAAAGCATGAAAAAGATTTATGACAAATATCTTCCCGGGTGGGCGAATGAGCCGGAAATATTTGTGAGAATCGGGGCAATCCCTGATAAGGAAATCTGGAACGCACACGTTAAGGCAAAGAAGAAACTTATCGATTATGTAAATTCCGTTTCGGATGCTGAAATGGAGCATGAAACATTAACGATAGGATTTGCCAGAAGGGCCACGGCCTATAAAAGGGCTGACCTTTTATTTTCCGACATAAAGCGACTTGAGAAGATCGGGACCGGCAAAATCCAGATTGTTTATGCGGGAAAGGCCCACCCAAAGGATACGATAGGCAAGCAGTTGATTGAAAAAATATTTTCCTTCAAGCAAAAGTTGAAAGGCAGGATCAAAATCGCCTTCATTCAGAATTATAACATGGAAATAGCCCTTAAACTTGTCTCGGGAGTTGACATCTGGCTAAACACACCTCTCAGGCCCCTTGAGGCATCGGGAACAAGCGGGATGAAGGCGGCTCATAATGGAGTGGTAAACTTCAGTGTGCTTGATGGCTGGTGGATTGAGGGACATATTGAAGGCTTTACAGGATGGTCAATCGGCCCTGACCCTACAGAGATAAAAGCGGATAATAACATGAACAAAGCAGACGCCGACGATCTTTACAGCAAACTCGAAAACACGATAATCCCTCTTTTCTATAATGACCGCAAGACATGGGTAAGGATGATGCAGAACGCCATAGGCAAAAACGCATACTACTTCAACAGCCACAGAATGATGCGCAGATATGTAACGGAAGCATATATCAGATAAGTTCGATTAATCATTTTGCATCTTTTTCAGCCAGAGACTTAAGTTTTTTGTGACATTCCAAAACTTTTTTCCTCAGTTTCTCTTTTGAAGCTTCTCCTTCTTCAATCAGTGAAATTATACCCATAAACTCCGAATCCATGTATTTAAGCATATCTTTTTTATTTCGCTGCAGCTTCTCAAATTCTTCAAGTATATTATTTACCTCTGAAACAAACGAGCTTATATATATATCATCATTTTTCCTGAGTCTCAGCCGTTTATGATAATCACCTGTCACTATAAGCCTTATCTCCGTCTTTAATCTCTGAAAAGGACCCAGCAACCGGTGTGAAAACAGCATGGTCAATACAAATATGATGATTAGATACCCCACCATCACTATTACAAACAACAGGACGCCATGGCCTATTTTGTCGCCAAGTTCTTTGGCAAAATATGTAAAAAAGGCCGTGATCAGCAGGGACCAGAGGATTATGAGGGCAATTGAAAGGCGTACTTCCTTTGGAACAAAATATTTTTGTTTGATAAATTTTCTCGGCATTTGTAATATTTTATCACTTAATTTCCAACTATTACAAACTATAAATCCGGACACTCATTATTCGGGTAAAGAAACAGACATTGATAGATCGTGCGCTCCTGCAACACCCTTTAAAAAGGAATCAGGAGAACCGAAAGGGAGTTACAACTTTGGGTAATATTCAGTTATTACTTTATCAGAAGCTGATGACCTTCCTGTCTTTTGCCAGCTCGACAAAAAGCTCCATGCCCTTCAGTTCAGCGCCTGGAATAAGATCATCGTGAGACAGTCCCCTGAATTCATAGCACGGCTTGCAGACGTATATTTTCACTCCGTTTTCAATAAGATAATCTATGCTGCCGCTGACCGGCGGGGGTCCGATGGGTATTACCTTGGGATACATCTTTTTATTTGCAAGAAATACCGCGTCATGAAACAAAAACATGATGACATCAAGCCCCTCTGCCTCGGACATTACCGCACAGGTAGCGGCAAGACCGGCCCTCGTCGGATCGGTCGGACCCCATGTAGTTTGAACAAGAACCTTATCCATTTTCTTACCTCCCTGATGTTATATATGACAGACACGATTTAAAAGGAAAAAGTGGAGATCTATTATGCGGTCTTAACAATGTACCGGTTGTTTATCAGGTCTCAGCCGCAGCTTCTTTTTCAGCCCTGGCCTTCTCCCTGGCAGCTTTTTTGGCCTCGTATACCTGTAACACATCCGCATAGTTAAATGTCCCTGTTATAGCAACCTTGGGACACCTGGATGCGCAGATACCGCAACCAATGCATTTATCCTGATTTATGATATGCTGTTTTTTAAGCTCGCCGGAGGATGCATTGACAGGACACACTTTTGCGCACATATGACAGCCAATGCATTTTTCGGTCACGAATGCCTTCGGCCTCTTTGGTATATAATCCACTATTGCATTGGTAGGACATTTCGTTAAGCAGAGACCGCAAACTTTACATTTATCGAGATCAATCGTTGACAGGAAATTCTCAACCTTCGTCGCATTATAAGGACATACTTTCACACAAAGACCGCAGGCAATGCAACCCACCTGACAGTTCTTCCTCGTAGCAGCGCCTTTGTCCTTTGAATGGCAGCTTACGAGTACCTCTTTTGCCATCGGCTGTATTTCAATGACATTAACAGGACACGTTGCAACACATACACCGCAAGCCACGCATGCCACCGGGTCTATAACAGGAAGGTTTTCTTCACTCATGGTAATAGCGCCGAAAGGACACGCGCGCGCGCATGATCCATAACCGAGGCAGCCATAAATACACGCCTTGTCGCCTCCGCTCGCGAGTATCGCGGCCTTGCAGTCTTTAATCCCTTCGTATTTGAATCTGCGGACCGATTTCGAGCATCCACCCTGGCAGAAGACCCTCGCGATCTTCGGCTCGGTTTGTTCCATTACCTTACCTGTGATTTTAGCAACGGCTTCCGCGGTAGCCGCTCCACCCGGAGTACATAAGGTTGGTTTGACATCGGGATTCAGAACAACCTGTTCTGCATATTGCCGGCACCCCGGATAACCACACGCACCGCAGTGAGCATGGGCAAGTACATCTGATACCTTATCAACCCGGGGGTCCTCTTTTACCGCAAACTTTTTAGCTGCAAAAGCAAGGCCCATTCCAAAGACAGCGCTGATACCCAGTAAAAATACTGCTGTAAACTTTAAGAGTTCGACAAGATCGACTGTTTCCCGCACCTCAACTCCTCCGCCGACACCGGCATAAAGCGCCGAAGAGCAGAAGAATAGCAGTCCAACAGTAAATATGGAGGTCTTTATTTTCATTCCTTTACTAAAATCAAACATGTGACACCTTCTGATTTTTATTCGGTAGGGGCGAGATAACCTCGCCCCTACAATATTACAATATTATAATGTTATCAATCCTGAAAAACCCGTAAATGCAAGCGCTATAAGACTCGCAAGGATAAATGATATCGGCAGTCCCCTGAACGGGGCCGGCACATCCGCGACTTCCAGTTTCTCGCGGATACTCGCCATAATAATGAGTGCAAGCCCGAAGCCGATTCCTGAACCGAGGGCAAAAGCCATACTCTCAAAAAAATTATAATGTTCTCCGGCATTTTTCAGAGGAACTGCAATAATAATACAGTTCGTTGTAATGAGCGCCAGGTACACACCGAGTTTGTAATACATTGTAGGACTGACTTTTTTCATGATTATATCGGCTGACTGCACGAATGCCGCGACTATACCGATAAAGACAATAATCTTGAGGAATCCCAGATCAAGAGGCACCATAATGAAGGTATAAACAACCCAGCTCAACGCAGCGCTCACGACCATAACGGCAGTGAAGGTAATACTCATTCCAACAGCAGTCTCCATCTTTTTGGAAACCCCGAAGAATATGCAGAGACCGAGAAACATGGTAAAGACAAAGTTATTGATTAATGCTGATGAAACAACTAATTCAAAAAGTTTTACCCAGTCTATTCCCATATTACTACCTCCGTAATATTAAACGCCTGATGCGCCTTTACCTCCAAAAAATCTCATATCAATCCAGTTGAAAAATCCCATGAGAAGACCAACAGCCAGAAAGCCTCCTGTCGGCAGGATCATAATAAGTAATGGGTTCCCTGAGATTATAGAATACCCGAACAATTCTCCCTTGCCCAAAAGCTCCCTGAAAAAGCTGATTACCAGCATGGCCAGCAAAAAGCCGATCCCCATACCAAGACCGTCACAAACTGAAGAAACGACCTTGTTTTTATTTGCAAAGACCTCCGCCCTCGCAAATATCGACGCGAATGCGACTATTATCTGAATGTACAAACCTATTTCTTTATATATGGGCCTCGCATAAGTCGCCATCAACAGGTCAATGATAGTGACATATCCCGCAATTATAAGCATGAATATCGGGATGCGGATTTTGGGATGAATAAAATTCCTCATTAATGAAACAGTGGCATTGACCATTGTCTGAACGAACACGACCGCTATTCCAAGGGCCATGCCGTTCTTCATGCCGTTAGTAACGGCAATTGAGGGGCATAAGCTGATTGCCATACGGAATATCGTATTTTCCCCGAACATTCCGTTTTTTATTAATTCCCAGTTGGTTTTCGGTTTTAGACTCATCCCTGCACCTCATCTGATAATTTCTCTTTCAAAAATTTTACTCCGTTTTTAACTCCATCCTCTGTCACGGCCCGGCTGGATATTGTCGCGCCTGTTATCGCCTGAATTTTATCCGGCGTTTCCCCTTTTATGACAACAAGATTCTCAGCGCTCCTGCCTTTAAACTGATCAAGGAAATAATCTTTTTCTATCTCGTCTCCCAGTCCGGGGGTTTCTCCATGACCCAGAATACTTATTTTCTGTACAATGAAGTTATTGTCGACTGATGCAAGCACATGGATATAGCTTGAATAGCCCTTTCCAAATCCTTCAACAATATATCCTATATCCGAGGGACTTATGCACTCCTTTTCCTCTTTCATTTCCCCGGTCTTCTCATCTTTAATGCTCGTTATCTTTACTTCTCCGCATTTTTGAGCGGCATAATATTCCGCATGTTTTTCATGCGGCTCCCATACTCCCAGTACGGCGATCTTGTCCGCATCAGGCATCATCAATTTAAGCGCCGCTTCCTTCTCCTCTTTGGCTTTTTGAAACATAATGGGAGATGTCTTGGCATATACAAAGGCCATTATCAGTCCGCCGATAACATATATTACAACAAGGTTTACGGTTATCTTTAACATGTCCTTTGCTGTCATTTCGCCTGCTCCTTCTTCTCCTTGACTGCTCCAAACATCTTCGATTTCACGCTTCTGTCAATCAACGGCGCGAAGCAGTTCATTAACAATATTGCAAACATCACGCCTTCCGGGAAGCCGCCCTTCAGCCTTATCATCATGGTAATCGCGCCACAACCGACCCCGAAAATTATCTGCCCTTTTCTGAT
>JAUVPO010000024.1 GCA_030598625.1 Deferribacteres bacterium
CACCGATTACCGTTCCTGTTGGAGAGAAAACGCTCGGGAGGATCATGAATGTTACCGGAGACCCGATTGACCAGCTGGGCCCGATAGATTCAAAGGAGAGACTGCCGATTCACAGACCAGCCCCTGAATTTGTTGAACAGGATACATCAACCCAGGTATTTGAGACGGGCGTTAAAGTTTTTGACCTCCTTGTCCCGTTTGTTAAAGGTGGAAAAATGGGACTGTTCGGCGGCGCAGGTGTCGGAAAAACAGTTGTTATTATGGAAATGATCCATAACATCGCCATGGTCCACGGTGGTGTGTCGGTTTTTGCCGGTGTTGGTGAGAGAACGAGGGAAGGAAATGACCTCTACCTCGAAATGAAAGAGGGAGGCGTTTTAGAAAAAACAGCTCTTATCTATGGCCAGATGAATGAGCCCCCGGGAGCCAGGGCGAGGGTTGCGCTTTCAGCGCTGACAACTGCCGAGTACTTCAGGGATGAGGGACAGGACGTTCTTATCTTTTTAGATAACATATTCAGATATACACTTGCAGGCGCAGAACTATCAGCGCTTCTCGGAAGAATGCCTTCAGCAGTCGGATACCAGCCGACCCTCGGAACGGACATGGGAATACTGCAGGAAAGGATCACATCCACGAATAAAGGCGCTATTACGTCAATGCAGGCCATTTACGTCCCTGCTGATGACCTGACAGACCCTGCTGTTGCTACGGCATTTACACACCTTGACGGAACGGTTGTTCTTTCAAGAGGAATTTCAGAGCTCGGGATATACCCTGCGGTTGACCCTCTTGATTCAACGTCAAGGATTCTCGATCCGCTTGTGCTTGGCGAAGAGCACTACAAGGTTGCGAGGCAGGTACAGATGGTCCTCCAAAGATATAAAGAACTCCAGGACATTATTGCTATTCTCGGTATGGAAGAACTTTCTGAAGACGATAAAATACTGGTTGCCCGCGCGAGGAAACTTCAAAGGTTCCTGAGTCAGCCCTTCCATGTTGCAGAGACATTTACAGGCACTCCGGGTAAATACGTAAAACTTGAGGATTCAATAAAAGGATTCAGGGAAGTTGTCGAAGGAAAATACGACGACCTGCCGGAGCAGGCATTTTACATGGTCGGCAGTATCGAGGAAGTTATCGAAAAGGCCGAGAAACTTAAAGGATAAAAGTAAGTTACAGATTTAAAATCAAAATTCAAGATTAATAAGGATTTCAGATGGCAGAAAAGCTTACATTAGACATTGTTACACCTTACGGTCACGTATTCACCGATGAAGTTGATGAAATAGTTGCTTCAGGAAGTGAGGGTGAGTTCGGCGTATTACCCGACCATGTCCAGTTTCTTACAACAATGAAAATAGGGATGCTCACCTATAAAAAGGGAGCTGAGTCCGGTCATTTTTTCGTTAACTGGGGGTATGCTGAAGTTGGTCCGGATAAAGTAACTATTCTTGCCGACAGCGCAGAAAAACTCGAAGAGATTGATGTTGAAAGGGCTAAGGAAGCCATGAAACGCGCCGAGGAGCGGCTTAAGAAGGCCGCAGAGATTGATGAAGCGCGTGCTACGGCATCAATTGAACGCGCCCTTATGAGGGTCCAGATAGCGGGGAAAAAGCAGGCGAGGTAGTTAATACAAAGATTCAAAATTAATGATGCACGATACATGATTTTAGTCTGTATCGTGTATTTTTTTGTTTTAGACATAAGGGTGAAACATTATCTGTTATAATGTCTAACTGTCATGCTTAAACTATTAATATTCGACCTGGATGGAACGCTGGCGGATACAAGCCGTGATATCACGGATGCGCTCAATTATTCTTTGCAGCCCTTCGGGGTGCGGGAATATTCCGTTGAAGAGACCAAGTTAATGGTTGGGTCAGGAATATCAGAGCTGATAAAAGCTCTGGTTCCGCCTCAGCCAAGCCCTGAGGCTAATGCAGAGGCAAGAGAAACAGTGATTAACCGCTTTCTGTATTATTACGACAATCATCTTACGGTACACACCGTATTATACCCACATGTTAAAGAAACGCTTGCTAATCTGCATGGATACAAAAAGACCGTGCTTTCTAATAAGAGAGAAAAGTATTCAAATGATATTTTAGAGGAGTTAAGTATTCTTGAAAACTTCGACCTCGTCTGGGGCAGCGACAGCGTACGCGAAAAAAAGCCTTCTCCCGTGCCTGTCTTCGACCTTATAGATAAGTTTAATGTTGTAAAAAAAGAAACCGCTATTATCGGTGACAGCAACTATGATGTAGATGCCGGCAAGGCTGCGGGAATAAAAGTTATCGGCGTTAGTTACGGGTTTCGAACAAGAAATTATCTGGAAGGATCTGATGTTATTATTGACAGCTTTAATGAGCTGATAGATGTAATTCCGGAACTTTGACATTTAACTTTTAAAGATAATGAAAACCGATTTGAAACCAGGTCCCGGCGAGACCCTCGACAGCATTAAAGATATAAAGCTGTTTCAGGCAAAAAACGGCTACCGATTCAGCGTAGACGCCCTTTTACTTGAAAACTTTATTTCTGCGAAGCGCCTTGAAAAGGGTCTTGAACTGGGAACAGGGTCGGGTATAATCTCTATCCTGCTTTCAAAGAGAATAAAAAAAGCAAAAATATTCGCAGTTGAAATCCAGAAACCCCTTGCCGGGCGCGCAAAGAGAAACGTAATCCTGAACGGACTCGAAGGCAAGATCGAGATTCTATCAAAGGACATAAAGGAGCTCAGGAAGGCTTTCCCGACTAATGAATTTGATTTCGTATTTTCAAACCCCCCTTTCAGAAAACCAGGTACAGGACGCCTGAGCATTTTTGAAGAACGGGCTATAGCAAGGCATGAAATTGAGATAACTCTCCCGGAATTAATTAAGACAGCTTCTTATTTACTTAAACACACAGGCAAGTTTTATTTAATTTATCACCCCTTCAGGTTGACCGAACTTATAGAAGCGCTGAGAAAATCACGGCTTGAACCCAAGAGCATGAGATTTGTACATTCAAGAATAGGAGAAGAAGCTAAAATGGTATTAATTGAAGCAGTAAAGGGCTCAGGTACATGGCTTAAGATCGCCTCGCCTTTATATATCTACGAAAAAGGCAATAACTATACCCCGGAAATGAAAAGTATTATCCAGGAATAACGTCAAATTTCACAGAAAATATAATTTATTTGATACAAATAGTTTGACGCCAATGTAATGTTATTTGACATTTCTCAATTAACTGTAAAATATCTTGACATTTGTATTGAGTGATGTTATAATTTAAACAAGTCTAATAACATTTGTAAAAAAATTCAGAATCGTCATCTAAATAATAAAATTTTATCAGTTGCACGCTGATACAAAAATTACCGGGTAAGCTTTTAAAGCAATACTCCCCCCCCCCGCGTTAATCCCCTCCCGCAAAGGGCGGGGAATTTTTTTTACAGCCGGGCCATGAGGTCTTTTTATCATGTTAATTAGCATACAGGTTGAAAAAGTATGTCACTCTTCATTAAACTTAATAGTTGAGATTTTTGCATATTGTCTGCCCGGGGCTGTAGCTCAGTTGGGAGAGCGCTTGAATGGCATTCAAGAGGTCGTCGGTTCGATCCCGATCAGCTCCACCATGCTAACGGCAGGGACTTAGCCAACTGAGCTAAGCCCTTTTTTTATCATGTCTTAAAGTTCATATTATTCAACCAACTTGAGTTTAAGGAGTTTTTTTGCAAGCTGATAAATATCTTTCTTGTGACCTTCCTTTCGGATACCAACGGCAACAATCACTACCACGACCTGTTTCCTTACGATTTTATATATAATTCTGTATCGCTGTCCAGCGGCTCTTATACTTCTAAATCCTGACAATTCAGCAACAAGAGGCTTCCCCTGCTTGTCAGGGTCTTCAGCAAGCCAGTCTATAACCTCCGCTATCTTTCCCCTGATTCTTGCATCTGATATGCCTTTGATCATTTTCAGGGCAGTGGGGGTGATGACAATCTTCCAGTTTATATGCCTATTTCTTTTTTCGCCTTGTCCCACGGAATTAGTTTCTCTGCCTCCATTTCCCTGATACTTTTACTGAGCGCCTTTGTCAGGTCTTTGTCACTCAGCACTTCCAGTGTCTCCATGACCGCCTCATACAGTTCCCAGGGCATCACTGCCAGAACAGGCTTTCCCCGCCGGGTTACAGCAACTACATCGGGCTCTCCATCATGCTCAAGCTCCTCCGGCAGGGCAGTAAGCTTTTTGCGTGCTTCTATGATTGGCATGGTTCTTGGCATAAACAGCACCTCCTTTGTGTACCTATTAGAGTACGCTACAGCGTACTCTAAAGTCAAGGACCCCCCTGGCCTATCGAGGTTAAACGCCGGGCCGTTGTAGGGGCGAATCCGTGTGTTTGCCCTGGATTGTATGGTTTTTGTCTGGCAGACTTCTCACCTTTTATTTTACTGTCCGATATGTCAACTGTTTTTACCCTGTGGGAGGATGCAAGGTGTGCATATATCAAATACAACTAAAATAATTTTAAGTATTTTAACAGGATTGTCGAAAGTATACTAAAGTTCCAAGGCAATTATTGATTGCCCCTCATTTAAAACGGTTGGGATTTACAAATGAAACTAAATCTTGGTTCCAAACTTCAGATAGCTTTTTTCGCAGTTGCAATAATTCCGTTCGTAGCAGTTAGCGTAATCTCACTTTCTAAATCAAGCAATGCCTTAAAATCACAATCGCTTAAGCAACTGGAAGCAATCCGTGAAATCAAGAAGGCAGAGATCGAAAAACTGTTTTCCGGCATTTTTCAAAACATAAAACTTATTTCGTCATTAGATAACGTAAAAAGCTTTTTTAATGAACTAAATAAAATAGGATTATCAGAAGGCTACAATTCCGGAGATTATAAGAATGCAGCGCGAGAGTATGCCGGGGTTTTAAAAAGCTATGCGGAAGGCTATAATGACTTTTATTTAATTTCTAAAAAAGGTGATGTTGTTTATTCTCTTAACGGAAAATCGGATTTTGGATCAAACCTTATTACGGGCAAATATAAAAACACGGGACTGGCCAATGTATTTAAAAAAGCCTTAACCGGCAAAGTTGTCTTTGATGATATAGCGTCCTATGCTCCCTTAAATAATACTCCCGCTGCATTCGTAGCTGCGCCATTAACAGACGAATCCGGGACAACGATTGGCGTAGCGGCATTCCAACTCTCTCTGGAAATTATTAATTCCATAATGACTGAGCGTACAAGTATGGGTGAAAGCGGCGAGACTTATCTGGTAGGCATGGACAGGCTTATGCGTTCAGATTCCCACAATGATATTCAAAACCATTCTTTAGCCGCGTCCCTTGCCCATCCAGGCACAGGAAGGGTGGATACGGATGCTTCAGCAGCAGCCCTGTCGGGTAAGAGTGGTTCGGGAATTATTACCGGTTATAATGGCCACGAAGTTCTTTCTGCATATACACCTCTGGAAATAAGCGGAGCCACGTGGGCATTGATTGCGGAAATAAACACCGATGAAGCGTTGGCCCCTGTAAATTCTCTCCGGTGGCTTATAGTAATTATCGCTATAATAGGCAGCGCCCTCATTATTGCGGTAGCGCTGTTTATGACCCGTTTCATCATCGGGCCGATTAAAAAAATGGTCGATATCTTAAAAAATGTAGCCGGCGGTAATTTGACCAGGTCGATCGAGGTTAAGTCCAATGATGAGATTGGAATAATGGAAAATGCCATCAGGGATATGGTAAAAAAGCTAAATGAAGTTATGGGAAATGTAAAAAATGTGTCAGAGTACGTATATTCCGGAAGCCGGCAAATGAGTCGCAGTTGCCATGAGATGTCACAGGGCGCTGAGTTACAGTCTGCTTCCGCAGACGAGGTATCATCCGTAATGGAGCAGATGGTCTCTAATATAAAGCAGAACACCGATAACGCCATCCAGACCGAAAAAATAGCAAAAAAGGTCGCTGATGATGCGCTTCAGGGCGGCCAGGCAGTAATAGAGACAGTGACTGCCATGAAGGAGATTGCCGGCAAGATATCAACAATTGAAGAAATAGCAAGACAGACAAATCTGCTGGCATTAAATGCAGCCATTGAAGCGGCCAGGGCAGGTGAACACGGTAAAGGATTTGCAGTTGTCGCAGCCGAAGTCAGGAAGCTTGCCGAGCGCAGTCAGCAGGCCGCAGGAGAAATAAGTCATCTTTCACTTACAAGCAGGGATGTAGCCGGGAAGGCA
Source organism: Deferribacteres bacterium (assembly GCA_030598625.1). Lineage (GTDB taxonomy): Bacteria > Nitrospirota > Thermodesulfovibrionia > UBA6902 > UBA6902 > JAUVPO01. The sequence goes on from JAUVPO010000024.1 coordinate 6,248, forward strand.
GGTGAGATGCTGAACATGCTTGTGCCGGAAATCTACCAGACATCAGGTCTGGTACAGGAAATCAGCGCTGCCGGCAGCGAGCAAAACTCGGGAGCCGAGCAGGTAAACAGGGCTATTCAGCAGTTAAACATGGTAATACAGCAGAGTACTGCGGCAGGAGAGGAGATGTCCTCAACATCAGACGAGTTGTCCTCACAGACACAGCAGCTCCATGATACGATCGCATTCTTTAATATCGGCAACAGCAGTACAGAGAGGCAAAGTTTAGAGGAAAAAGCTGTTTCCGCAGAAAAGCACAAAATAGAAATCGAAAACATTGCATACGAAGAAGCCTGAAAACATCAAAGCATTTTACAGGTGAGAGATAAAAAAGGGTTATGGCATATGCCATAACCCTGAACTTATTGTAATTTCAATGAGATAATTCTAATGAGCAGGAGCCTTGTAATGTTGACCGGTTTTCATTAAAAGGAAATTCCCGTCTCCTTCCTCAGCCTTAACCTGCTTAAATACGTCACAAATCATACATGATACCTGCTTCATGGCAAAGTCCCCCTGGACTTTGCCGCCGCAGAATGTGCCAGCAACAGCCCAGCAAATCCGGCCGGCGTTTTTGCCGTTATTCAATCCATTAGAGGAGCTATCCGTGGCTGCCGGACAAACTCCGAGTTCTCGACTTTTGCTGCCGCCTACCTCCCTGCCGCATTTTTTGATTTCCCAGCAATTCGTTTTCATTTTACCCTCCTCCTTTCCAAGCTTTTAAAAGTAATTATCGCAAGAACTATGCCTGTAATATAAGTTTACATAATTGTAAGATTAATAAACACTTTTTTAGAGGGTATATTTTTTATCCCTTTATAATTCATAAGATTGAGTGATTTCACGCAACTTGAAGTTGAAACTTTAATTGAAAAATGTCCACATAAAAATCCGCCACATTTGATATGCTTTTAATGTGTAATTATCATATGGGTGAAAATCAGTATTGATTTGTGATTTCACTCACAAAGTATGATGATGTCACTTCCCGCAATATTATAATATCCTGTTTTTAAACATAATCGTTACAATGAACCTAATGGCATAATCATTGCTATAAAAACAATAGTAGTATGACCGGTTCGTGTGTAAGCATCAATCCTTAATTTGGACAAAGTTTAACAACTTCAAATAAAAGGAGAGGCCATGTATTCAAAGACAGTTGTTTTAAATTTAAAACATTTTTTTTGGGTAATGTGTCTTTTGTTTGCTGCACTCTTAATCGGATGCTCGGGAAAACCAAATTTTCCGGATATTGACCGGTTATCTAAAGATCTGCTCAGTTTAATTCAAAAAACAACCGTCAACTATGGTGGAGGGCCGCAAAAATTAAGCGATTTTTATAAACTGCTCCAGTTTGAAAAAACCACCGGCTTACAAAAGAGAAAAGGACGTTACCATATCGAGTTTGAAGGTGGCGTTGAACTGCTTGAGACGGTTTATGATTATGGCGCATATGGCTATAGAACATACCGTGTACCGGGAAAATTCGGTATAATTTCTTATAATGGAAAATTTAATAAAGGAACGGTTTTATTTTTCACAGGAAGCGCGGACTATAGATTGACTGAAGCGGGGTGGAGATACGATGGACATTCCATTTCTATGGAGAGCAGGCGCGCCCCGGCATTCTGACATATTTATTTAAAGCACATTGACACCGAAGTAAATTTTCACTTATCAGCTCAATAATCTGCTTTATCCGGATTGCTCCTGCCAAATTTCATTCTTCGCAGGCAAAAACAGTAATCCTGAAAACTTACTGCAGCGTTTTAAAGAAGTTGTTGTATTTTAGAAGGGGTTCTACAATTTGCGCAATAATGTTTGTAGTACCGAGAGGTGGAGTTTTGTAAGACCATTTTATTCTACAACTGAGATTTAAAGTTTCTCCTGAAAAGGGAGTGAATATTAATTTAAATGATGTCCCCGGAACTGAATCAGTCTCTGTCATCGAAGGAGTGGTTAAAACAAAGATATCATCCGCTGAAAGGTTTTCAATGAAACCGCGATAGCTTGCCTCTCCTGAGATAAGCTCAGCCTTAAACCTGACTATTTTCCTGGATAGAGGACTCAACATTGTTTAAATGTACTTTTAAATGTTTCCCCTTAAAATGTTCCGTTATAAAATTCCCTCTTTCAAATTCAGTTTAATTCCCCTTGCCTAAAAAGGAACTATATATTGTTAACCATTTAATTGTTTTTCCGTCAACTAAAAAAAACTTATATATAAATTTATTATAAAAATTGGCAAGTTTTTGATTGATCTGATATATTAAAAGTCTTCACTCCCGATCTTACCCACTTGCCTGCTTTTCATGTTATAATTCTCCATGGATTAAAGAGGAGTAATTCATGTACCTTCATGAAAATATTATAAGTCTTATCGGCAACACACCGATTGTAAAACTGAATAACATCCCCGGACCTGAAGATGCCGGGATATGGGCCAAACTGGAGGGCTTTAATCCAGGGGGCTCCGTCAAGGACAGGATTGCCCTTTCCATGATAGAAGCCGCGGAGAAAGAAGGGAAATTAAAACCCGGCGGAACAATCATAGAGCCTACAAGCGGAAACACCGGGATCGGACTTGCCTTTATTGCTACGGTTAGAGGATACAGGCTTATTCTGACAATGCCTGAGACAATGTCACTTGAGAGGAGACAGATGCTCGAGGCATTTGGCGCAGAACTGGTTCTCACTTCGGGTTCAAAGGGAATGATGGGATCAGTGGAAGAGGCTGAAATTATTTTGAAAAAAAATCCCGGATATTTCATGCCGATGCAGTTTGAGAATCCGGCCAACCCGGAAGTTCACAGAAGGACAACCGCTGTTGAAATCATTGACTGCCTTGGAAATAAAATTGACGGCTTTGTCGCGGGGGTTGGTACAGGGGGAACGGTTACGGGGGTCGGGGAAGGCTTAAGATCCAGCAATTCGGATATATGGATAGCGGCTGTCGAACCCGCTGCTTCGCCCATACTCTCAGGGGGCGAACCCGGTCCGCATAAAATCGCGGGGATAGGGGCAGGTTTTTATCCCGGAGTTTTGAATACAAAGATTTATGATGAGGTAATACAGGTAACTGATGACGATGCAGCGGCAACGTCACGGCAAATTGCAAGGGAGGAAGGCATACTGGCCGGTATTTCTTCAGGCGCCGCTGCATGGGCAGCCTTGAAGGTAGCCGGAAGATTAGGAAAAGACAAAAAAGTCGTAGTTATTTTCCCTGACCAGGGGGACAGGTATTTAAGTACGGGGTTGTTTGGGCTTAAACCCGCATGAATGTTAATGTGGGATTTTGTGCTTAGATTTGGTGTATTTCGATCTGCCTTGATTATGACGTAAAAGCCCATGTAAACACTGTCCCCTTGATATTAACTAATTTAAATGGCGGGATGGACGGGAGTTGAACCCGCGACCTCCGGCTTGACAGGCCGGCGTTCTAACCAGCTGAACTACCACCCCAATTATTTTTTACTAAATCTTTCTTCCATGCGACCTTCCCGATCTTCAGTCGGGACGTTCTAACCAGCTGAACTACCACCCCAATTATTAGCTATCAACCATCAGAGTTAAGCTATCAGCCAGGATTCTATGGAAACTTGGCCAATAGCTTAAAAAAATGGTAGGCGGAACAGGGCTCGAACCTGTGACCCCAGCCTTGTAAGGGCTGTGCTCTCCCAACTGAGCTATCCGCCCGCTCTTGTTAAATCTTAAGAATAAGTAATATAACAAATAAATACAAAAAAATTAAAGCCCGCAGTTTGATTTAATGATGTCTTTTAAGATAAAATTAATTTTATTACAGTAAAGTGATTGTCAATATGTTAACAAACTTCTTTAAAAAGCGATTCCCGGACACTAAATACGGTATAGAATCTGTTAGAAATTCTTTTCCCAACAGGTTAAATTTCATGCACAGTATCGCTGCAAAAATCTTTTTGTCACTTATCCCTCTTTTACTCCTTTTTGCGTGTTCTTCCAATAAGACGGTTAAGGAAACAGATGTTTTTGAACCTGATGCGGCCTTTAAAAAAGCCAATGACCTGATCAAGCGGAAGTATTACAATGATGCAAGAGAAATTCTTGAAACCATTAAGTCAAGAGACGCCTCGCAAAAATATGCCGCATTGGCCAAGATTCGAATTGCAGACACATATTTTGAAGACGAAGCATATGAAGAGGCAGTTGTTGAATACGAACATTTTCTCGATGTCCATCCTCGTCATAAATATTCTTCATATGCGCAATATATGCTGGCTACAAGTTTTTTTAAAAGGATAAAAACCATAGATGTCAGTTATTCGTGGGCAAAAAGGGCAATGCAGGAATTTCAGAAGCTTCGAAGGATTTACCCGAGAAATCCATACATGGATATAACTGAAAGCAGAATAAAAACATGCAAACTTATCCTTGCCGAATACGAGTTTTATGTAGGAAGGTTCTATTTCAAGAAAGGATCTTATGAAGCTGCTGTAAATCGCTTCAGTGAATTGCTTGAAAACTATCCTGATTCAAAGATGGAATCAGAGGCGCTTTATTATCTCGGTTTATCTTATCAAAACATGGGACAAAATGACAGGGCTTTAAATATTTTAACGGCTCTTATTAAGAAATTTCCTTCCATAGAAATCTCCATGGACGCCAAAGAAGTCATTGACACATTAGATGAAAAGAAGTGAAATACTATCCCGCCTTTCTTGATCTAAAAAACCAAAAAGTTGTTGTTGTAGGCGGAGGAAAGGTCGCGGAGAGAAAAGTGCGTTCTCTTATAAAAGCCGGAGCGGCAGTCAGGGTTATAAGCCCGGCTATCACCGCTGGTCTTGAAAAACTGAGAAAGAAACGGGCAATTATACATACAAAAAGAAATTATAAAAAAGGGGACCTTAAAGACGCATTTTTAGTAATTGCGGGCACTTCGTCTTCGGAGATAAATTCACAAATAGCGCGAGACTCAGGACATCTTGTAAATGTGGTTGATTCCCCTTCCAACGGGAATTTTATTGTTCCGTCTGTTGTGAGACGTGGACCTTTAACAATTGCCGTGTCCACTGAAGGAGCAAGCCCTGCCGCATCAAAAACAATAAGAAAAGAAATTGAAAGCTGCTATGGCAGTGAGTTTACCCGGTACCTGCGATTTGTAGAGCAGATCAGAGTTACGGCCATGAAAAAGATAACAGATGCCGGGAAAAGAAAAAAATTCCTCAAGTCACTCGCTTCCCAAAAAGTATTGGATAACTTCAGGGATAAAGGATTCAGCGCATGCACTAAAGAGATATTAACTTCTCTGGAAAAACAGAAATAAAAAAACTACTTTAATCCCGACACGGAAATCATCTCATTATGTATCTTTTCAGCCTCTAAACGGTCGCCTAATAAACCGACCCTCACTGAAATGAGTGTAACCCCCATTCCCTTGTCTTTCAAGGTTATTGCTACTTTTTTTCCATCCCTCCGGACCGCTTCTATTTTCCCTCTACCCTTTTCATCCATGCTGCTTGATATACTGATTTGAAGATTTTCCAGGGCCCTGTTGGTCGCATTCCATGCTCTTGCATATTTAAGGGGATATTCCCTTGCCAAATTTCCTTCTATATATTTATATGTTCCTATTCCTACACCCGCACCCACCCCCATTAAAACAGCAGGAGCGCAGCCGTATAGAAATGAAAGCATACAAATGAAAACTGCGAGTTTCCTCATTTTTGTCATATTGCCTCCTATTTTTTAGCTATAAATGAATACCAGAAATCCACTCAAATTACAAGTAATAAATTATTATAAAGGGATAATCACATCTTTTTATTTTCTAATATTATATGCTCTTACCTGAACGCTGCTTTAGCATCTCTTTTGCATGCCTTATTGATACTGCCGAGATTTTTCCGCTCAGCATTCTGGCAACCTCTTCGGTCCTTTCATCTCTGTCTATTTTGCTTATTTTAACGGTCGTCTTGTCCTTTTTGATCTTTTTTTCAATCTTTAAATGCCCTTCAGCATACGACGCAATCTGCGGAAGATGGGTTATGCATATAACCTGATGTTCCGATGAAAGATATTTTAATTTCCGTCCAACGGTTTCAGCTGTCCTGCCGCCGACACCGGTGTCTATTTCATCAAAAATAAGGACCGGTATTTTATCCCCTTTTGCCATGATCCCCTTTAACGCCAGCATTATTCTTGAAAGTTCGCCGCCTGACGCTGTTTTTGATAAAGGTTTGAGGTCCTCTCCCAAGTTAACAGAGATAAGGAACCCGACATTATCGATTCCCGTGTGGTCGGCTTTAAAGCCATTTACAGTGTCGTCTCCTTTTTCCCGGGTTATTTGAATTGAAAACCTGGCGCCGGGCATGGACAGTTCCGAAAGTTGAGCTTCGACCTCCGATTCTATTTTTTTTGCCGCTGTTTCCCTTTTAATTGAAAGCGCGCAAGCCTTTTCAGTTAAGGTGTTTTCAAGTCCTTTCAGTTCTGTTTTCAGATCATCCTGTCTTTCTTCGGCATGCTGAAGCCCTTCAAGCTCTGATAAGGCCTTTTCTTTATAATCAAGAATCTCCCGAATATCACCGCCATATTTTTTTGTTAGTCCTTTTATAAGATCAAGCCTTTCCTGGACCTGTTCGAGCCGCTGCGGATTAAAATCAATGCCGTCCTTATAATCTCTCAGGAAATATCCTGTTTCTTCAAGCAACAAAAGCGCTTCTTCCGCCGACTTTACGGCATCACCTGCCCGGGCGTCAATACCGGAGACCTCCTTGAGATC
>JAUVPO010000164.1 GCA_030598625.1 Deferribacteres bacterium
TTATCTATTATTATAACCTACATCTGTCCGGGATAAATATCTTTAGAGGCTGGGAACCTGTCGATTTCTGCAATTTGGGGAGCATCTTTACTCTGCTTTTTGATATTCTTTATTTAAGATATCGATTTTCCCCTTCAGGTTTTTCGTGATGAAAACCTTCCTGTTATTATTTACCAATATACCGTCAAGCCCCATTGATTCAAGGATTGTCATGCCTTTTTCAGCTCCAAGGACAAAAACAGCCGTAGAGAGACCGTCTGCCAGATAACCTTCGGGAGCGATAACGGAAACGCTGATCAGCCCTGATTCCGAAGGGTATCCTGTTTGAGGGTCAAGTATGTGATGAAATCGTACCCCGTCTTTTATGAAAAACCTCTGATAGTCGCCTGAAGTCGATATTGCCTTATCTTTCAGACGAAGGACCGCAAAGATATCTTCCCAGGGCTTGTCCGATCCGGCCCTGGTCCGCGGATTCTGGATGCCTACTTTCCATCCCTGTCCGGAAATGTTTAATCCGAACCCCCTTATGTCTCCTGCCACAGCTACAAGGGCTGCCGTAACTCCCTTGTTCTTTATTGCATCCACCGCCTTATCCGCGGCAAAACCCTTTGTAATCCCCCCAAGGTCAAGTTCCATTCCTTTATCCTCAAGGTATACCTCCCGGGTCTCAGCATTAATTTTGATCTTTTTATAATCAACAAGGGCCAGGGAATGTTCAATTACCTTCCCGGAAGGTATTACAGGGACGGATGAATCTTTTGAAAAGCTCCATTGTTTGATAACAGGTGCAATAGTCGGATCAAACGCCCCGTTTGCGGCTTTTGAAATATCCAGGCTCTTTTTCAGTATTTCCAGTGTTTCAATGCTTACCTCAACAGGCATGCTGCCGGCAGCTCTGTTAACAGTTGAGATTTCACTTTGATCGGAAAAATAGTTTAAAAGAGTTTCCAGTTTTTTGATTTCGGCAAATCCGGCATCCACAGCCTCTATCGCCTCTTCCCTTGAAGGGCTGACTACGGTTATTGTGCAAAAAGTATCCATCAATGTCCGGCTCTCTTTGTACATTTTCTCCCTTTCAGTACAGCTGGACAAGAACAACAAAGAAAACATAATTAACAGACAAATTCGCACGCTGCTACTTCTTTTGAACATATATTGATAAATTCCGTTCAGGTTGTAAATAATTTTCTTTTCAGAAATGCTCCCGTATATGAGCCCGGTTTCAGCGCTACTTCTTCCGGCGTTCCCGTTGCCACTATTTCGCCCCCTTCTTCTCCCCCCTCAGGCCCTAAATCAATTAAATAATCAGCGCTCTTGATAACTTCGAGATTGTGCTCAATAACGACAACGCTGTTGCCTGCATCTACAAGCCCGTTCAGAACTCCAAGAAGCCTTTGAATATCAATAAAGTGAAGACCCGTGGTAGGCTCATCGAGGATGTAAAGTGTTTTGCCGGTTGCCCTGCTGCTGAGTTCCCTTGATAGTTTTACCCTTTGTGCTTCACCGCCTGAAAGGGTGGTTGCCGGCTGTCCGAGCTGTATGTAGCCGAGACCGACTTTCTCCAGAGTATCGAGTTTATATTTTAACGGCGGGACTGAATCAAAGAACTCAAGCGCCTGCGCAACAGTCATGTTCAGGATATCGGAGATATTCTTGTCTTTATATCGTACCTCAAGGGTCTCTTTGTTGTACCTGACCCCTTTACATGTATCACACGGTATAAATAAATCAGGAAGGAAATGCATGGATACCTTGACAAGTCCGTCACCCTTACAGGCCTCGCACCTTCCCCCCGGTACATTAAAACTGAACCTGCCGGGTCTGTATCCCCTCACCCTTGATTCCGGGATCTGGGAAAACATGTTTCTTACAAATGTAAAAATTCCGGCGTATGTCGCTGGATTAGAGCGTGGGGTCCTTCCAAGCGGTGACTGGTCTATATCAATCACCTTATTAATCCATTCGATACCGGATATGCTTTTGTGTTTTCCGGGATTGCAACCTGAGGAATACAGTTTTTTTGAGAGCGCCTTGTAAAGAATTTCAAATATGAGGGTGCTCTTGCCTGAGCCCGAAACCCCTGTTATACATGACAAGACCCCTAACGGAATTTTAACGTCTATATTTTTGAGGTTGAATTCCCGGGCACCCTGAATTGTAATATAATTTACAGGATTCCTCCTGTTCGCCGGTACAGGGATGCTTAATTGTCCGCGCAGGAAAGCGCCGGTTATGGAATTCTTGCTATCGGTTATTTTTTTTATATTGCCTTCGGCTATTACAGAGCCTCCATTAATACCGGCCTTTGGCCCCATATCGATTATGTGATCAGCCATTTTCATTGTATCTTCGTCATGCTCAACCACCACTACAGTGTTACCCATCTCTCTTAATTTACAAAGGCTGTCAAGAAGTTTACTATGGTCTCTCGGATGCAGTCCTATACTCGGTTCATCAAATATATAAAGCACCCCGGTAAGAGAGGACCCTATCTGTGTCGCAAGCCTGATTCTCTGCCCCTCTCCGCTGGAAAGTGAAATGGCAGGCCTGTTCAGGGTCAAATAACCGAGACCTACCTTTTCGAGAAAAAACAGCCTTTCCCTTGTCTCCTTCATGATTTTCGAAGCTATGTCTCTTTCCGTCCCCGAAAGCTTAAGATTCTCTATGAAAGTTATAATATCTTTAACAGGCTTGACTGATAATTCGCCTATGTTAAGACCATTGATTCTTACGCCAAGGGCCTCTTTTCTCAGTCTCAAGCCGCTGCAAGACGGGCATACCTTCAAATCATCTATGTCATCATCGTCTTCCTCAATATTCTTAAACCCGAGACCACCGCATTCCGTACATGCACCATAAGGACTGTTAAAGGAAAAAAATCTCGGGCTGATTTCAGGATAGTTTATACCGCAGTTTGAACATGCGAGTTTTACACTTAAAAACAGGTCTTTTTTTTCGTCAATAATATTGATGATAACCATATCGGTCAGACCGGTCGCAAGAGTAACGGCATTTGAGACATGTTTTTTTATGCCGGATTTGATGATTAATCTGTCAATGACAATATCTATATTGTGTCTTTTATGTTTGTTCAGTTTTACTTCTTTGGTAATGTCCGCCATTTCCCCGTCTATTCTTGCCCGTATAAACCCTTTTTTTCTTGCTTCGTATAATTCTTTTTTATACTCCCCCTTCCTGCCCATTACAATTGGAGACAGAATCTGGATACGCGTGCCCGGTGATAAGGAAGTTACCCGATCAATAATCTGCCGTGTCCCCTGTGCCGCAACCGGACGCCGGCATTTATAACAACTCAGTTTTCCGATCCTTGTGTATGCTACTCTCAAATAGTCATATATTTCCGTAATCGTGCCGACTGTCGAACGCAGATTTTTCGCCTTTGTCTTTTGTTCTACGGCAATGCTGGGGGAAAGGCCTTCAATTAAATCTACATCGGGTTTTTGCATCTGATCGAGGAATTGTCTGGCGTATGCGGAAAGGCTTTCCACATATCGCCTCTGGCCCTCCGCATAAATTGTATCAAAAGCAAGGGAGGACTTGCCTGAACCCGAGGGACCGGTGATTACCACAAGGCTGTCACGCGGTATCTTTACGTTTATATTCTTGAGATTGTGGACCCTTGCGCCTTTAATTACTATGTTATTCAGCATAAATTGTCCCGTAACTGTAAGGATTTTTGTAACTACTCAGGTTGTCAGGTTCACGGTTCAAGGTTCACGGTTTTTGGAACTGTGAACCTAAATAGTTACTAATTTTTTACTATACCTTATCTGTATCGTGAGATGTCAAATGGTTGATTTCGGTTAAGATAGTGCACCGTCTCATAAATAAATTTACATAATTATGTCATTCCGGCTTGTCCGGAATCTTTCACCTTCCAAAGTAAGGATTCCCGACAAGCGGGAATGACAAAACTGACAAATATCATTTAAATCCCGAAATAGAGCTTCGAGGAATTCTTTTGATTAATGAAATTTCCGCATTATTTGGTCTAATTATGGAAAAATATTTGCAAGAATATAAAAAAAACGATTATAATATCAGACATTTTCTTTACTGGAGGCTAATAATATGAAAAATAGGAACTATCTGTTTACGTCTGAGTCTGTAACCGAAGGTCATCCTGATAAGATTGCAGATCAGATATCTGATGCAATTCTTGACACCATTATAGCTGAGGACAAAAACTCAAGGGTTGCATGTGAGACATTGCTTACAACAGGGCTTGCTTTTGTTGCCGGAGAAATAACGACTTCCTGTTACGCGGACATCCCTACGATAATAAGAGAAACCATCAGGGACATAGGGTACACAAGGGCAAAGTACGGATTTGACTATGAGACATGCGCTGTAATTACATCTATCCATGAGCAGTCTTCTGATATTGCCATGGGTGTCGACACCGGAGGAGCAGGAGATCAGGGGCTGATGTTTGGATATGCCTGCAATGAGACCCCGGAATTAATGCCCGCGCCGATAATGCTTGCGCATAAACTGGCTATGCGGCTGACCGAAGTAAGAAAAAAAGATATCCTTGACTATCTGAGACCGGACGGAAAGACGCAGGTAACTGTTGAATATAAAGAAGGCAAACCGTATAGAATAGATACCATAGTCATCTCATCACAGCACAGTCCCGACATAACATTAAAGGAAATGAAAGAAGACCTTATTGAGAAAGTCATTAAACCCGTAGTTCCCAAAAAACTCCTTGACGAAGAACATATAACTTACCACATCAACCCGACAGGACGTTTTGTCATCGGAGGGCCGCAGGGCGATACCGGTTTGACCGGGAGAAA
>JAUVPO010000097.1 GCA_030598625.1 Deferribacteres bacterium
GACTGCCTGAGGTGTCATACAACCGGTTATGGCAAGGGTGGATTTGAAAGCATGGAAAAGACGCCGAAGCTGGCAGGTGTACAGTGTGAGGCATGTCATGGGGCAGGAGGTAATTTCCAGCCGATCATGAAGAAAAACAAGAAGTTCAAGTTGGCCGAAGTCAAGGCTGCGGGGCTTATAATTCCATCTGAAGATGAAAAGGGCTGCATGGAATGTCACGGTGGCGACAGCCCGTTCACTGAAAAAGTTGATCCGAAATACAAGTTTGATTTTAAGGAAAGGCTTGAAAACACACACAAACATTTTCCTTTAAAATACGAGCATTAATTTTTTAAGATAAAGCCGGCATCCTTTTGATCTATAAAGGATGCCGGCTTTTTTGTCTTTCAGCCTCACTTGCGTCCCTGTCTTGCAACCGCGATCATAAGCAAAGATATCGCTGCCGGTGTAACACCCGGGATCCTGCCTGCCTGACCAAGATTTAAAGGTCTGACTTCTTCAAGTTTTTCAACGATTTCCTTTGAAAGCCCGTTTATTCCCCTGTATATAAACCCTGCTGGAATAATTTTTTCTTCGATCTTCTTGAACTTTTCCGCAAGCTCGGCCTGTCGTTTAACATAACCCTTGTATTTTGTCTGGATTTCAACCTGGTTTATAACCTCCTGTGAAAGCCCGTTACCGGGGGGTGATGCCTTTGCGATATTGATATATTTTACCTCCGGCCTCTTCAACAATTGATATAACGTGGTATCTTCCTTTATCGGTGAGCCCCCGACTTCTTTTAATACAGGGTTTATAATCTTCGGCTTTATACGGGTATGTCTTATTCTTTTTAATTCCGAGGCGATAGCTGATTTTTTCTTCAATAACGCATTTAAGTGTCTCTTATCTATCAGCCCGAGATTATAGCCTTTTTCCATCAGCCGTAAATCCGCATTGTCCTGCCTGAGCAGAAGCCGGTACTCAGCCCGTGAGGTGAACATCCTGTAAGGCTCTTTTGTCCCCTTTGTTACAAGGTCATCAATTAACACCCCGATATACGCTTCATGTCTGCCAAGTACAAAGGGGTCCCTGTTTTTAAGTTTAAGCGCCGCGTTTATCCCCGCGACGAGTCCCTGGGCAGCGGCTTCCTCATATCCTGAAGTGCCGTTGATCTGCCCCGCGAGAAAAAGCCCCTGAATAAGTTTTGACTCCAGAGACGGCTTGAGCTGCGTTGGAAAAACAAAATCATACTCAATCGCATAGCCCGGCTTGCTTATAACGGCATTCTCAAGCCCTCGTATACTTTGCACCAGTTTAATCTGGACTTCATAGGGCAGGCTTGTAGAAATACCGTTGGCGTAATATTCATCCGAATCAATCCCCTCCGGTTCCAGAAAGACCTGGTGGCGCAATTTATCTTTAAATTTTACGACCTTGTCTTCTATTGAAGGACAGTAGCGCGGCCCTGTTCCGGTTATTTTCCCGCTGTAAAGCGGGGAATATTTAAGATTATCAACAATTGTCTTATGCGTGCCTTCGTTTGTATATGTGATGAAGCACGGTAGCTGCGGATTCCTGATTTCTTTAGTGAATAAAGACATTGCAGGAGGAGGCATGTCACCGCCCTGAATTTCCATGACCGAAAAATCAATTGTATTTTTAACAATCCTCGGAGGTGTCCCGGTCTTGAGCCGTCCGATTTTAAGACCGAGATTGCCCAGGCTTTCTGATAAGTTTATCGAAGGCGGCTCTCCCGCCCTGCCTGAAGGACAGCTTTCCGGCCCTATATGAACCAATCCTTTTAGAAATGTACCGGTTGCTATTATCAGTATTTTCGCCCTGTAGACCGCCGCCGTTGTTTTAATCCCGGTAACATGTCCCTTCTGGACCAGGATTTCTTCGACACTCTCTTGTCTTATGTCAAGGCCGTCCTGCGCCTCAACAGCCTCCCGCATGAATTTTCTGTAAAGCGCGCGGTCAGCCTGCACCCTTGTTGCCCAGACAGCGGGTCCCTTGCTCCTGTTAAGGATTTTAAACTGTATCCCCGCCTTATCCGTAATCTTTGCCATCTCCCCTCCGAGGGCGTCTATTTCCTTTACAAGATGGCTCTTGGCAAGCCCCCCGATAGCCGGGTTGCAGGACATCTGGCCGATGGTGTCAATATTCATAGTGAACATGGCGGTACTGAAACCCATTCTCGCTGCTGCCAACGCTGCTTCGCAGCCCGCATGGCCGGCGCCGATAACTATAATGTCGTAATCATTGTTAATGTTCATGGTTTATAATAATCTTAAATTAATCCGAATGCATTATTTTAACTGCATCCGTTAACCTTGCAAAATCCCTGATACTTAAATTCTCGGGCCTGAGTTTCGGGTCAATACCCGCCTTCAGCAGGGCATCTTTTATCCCTTCATAAGATTTCAGGCTGTTTGATATGGTCTTCCTTCTCTGTGAAAAGGCTGTTTTTACGATCCTGAAAAAAAGCGCCTCATCACTTGATTCAAAAAACGGCGTTGCTGAAACTTCAAAATGCACAACAGAAGAGTCAACTTTCGGCGGGGGGGAGAATACTTTACTCGGGACCCTGAATTTCAATTCGGGTTTAGTATACATTTGCAGTGAGATGGAAAGAACGCCATATTCTTTGCAGTTTGGAGAGGCAACAATCCTTTTTGCCACTTCTTTTTGAAGCAGCAGCGTCATGGAGTGAATTTTCTCCTTATATCCAAGGAGCCTGAATATAAGGGGGGCGGTTATGTTATATGGGATATTGGCGACAACCTTGAAGTTACCTTTTATTGTTTCGAATGGAAATTTAAGTGCATCGGCTGTTATCAATTCCACATTTCCCATTGATGAAAGGTTTTCCGTCAGTCTGCCTATCAACTTCTTATCAATCTCTATCGCTATCACTTTTCCTGCGCGTTCTGACAGAAGTCGCGTCAGCGTCCCCAATCCGGGACCTATCTCGACAATTGTATCCTGCGGCGTTATGTTGGCGCAGGCCAGGATCTTCTTCAGTATATTTGTGTCAAATAGAAAGTGCTGGCCAAATGGTTTTTTCATTTTTGCCGTTATACCTTTGCTGTTTTTTTAAACCTCTCTTACGTCTCCGGTATGTGTAAAGATAATAAAAGAACCGACATTTTTAGTGTTAAACAGTTTCCCGGCTGCCATCTTATAAATGTTAAGCTGGGATGAATATTCCCTCAGAAAATATTCCGTTTCTTTTTCTTTAACGGGGAAGGTCTTGTAATCGTATATCTTATAAGAATTGCCGTCTTTTATTATCCTGTCGATCCTGCCCGTATAGACAACATTCTCCTCTTCAAATATGAAAGGCAGCTCGGAAAATGAATCCTGCACCGGCAAAATGATGTCCCGCCATATGCCTTTTTCCGTAAGGGTCTCTATGTCTCTTAATATAATTGCCGTCATTTTTTCTCTTTGCTCCCTGAGAATTCCTTTAGATTCGAGCATCCCTTCCGCCCTTGTTAATATGTCCTGTTCCCGTATTATCCCCTTTGATACGCCTTCAAAAATTCTATGCAAAATATCGCCGAGGATGAGCCGGTCCTTCCCGTGGCGCCGTCTGATATCCACTGTCTCCGTAACCGGTCTCCATAGCGTCTGTCTTCTCAATGACAACGGAATCACCTCTATTGTCCGCCGGGCCGTTTTTGCGGTTTTTTGCCGGGGTGTCTGTTCAAAGATCTTTTTTACGTCTTCCGCGGTTAATATTGAAAGGCCCTGAATCTCAGACTCCGTGCTATAAGTTGGGCCCTTTTGCTCAACTCCGATCCCCTGTCTTAAAAACCCCAGGAAGTTTTTGTCCCTGCCGCTCCAGTGACTTAAAAGGACAAGCGCTTCTTCAGCCCTTGTAGCTGCCACGTAAAAGAGCCTTTTTTGCTCTTCCTCCTCCTTCGCGAGGTGAATAAGGAAGTCTTCGTCCTGCCTGCGGATTGAAGGTTCGGGTTCAGATTTAAAAAAGAATTTCCCGTCTTTTTCATAAACCAGGCTGTCCCCTGTTTTAGTCGTAAACGGCTCTTCAAGCCCGGGTATAAAAACAACCGGGAATTCAAGCCCCTTGGCTGCGTGAATGGTCATTATCTTTACCGCGTCCATCCCTTCCGTGTTCACATTTGCCTTTGGCTCCTCATTCCTGCCATATGTCCTTTCCAGAAAATCCCTTATCTTCAGAAGTGATTTGCCGTTGGCTTCAAGGTCTTCTATTATTCTGATGAATTTCCTTATGTTCGCCCCTGTCTGCGCTTCGTGAAAATACCTCCAGGCCTTTGTGCTGACAAGGACATATTCGATAAGTTCCGAAATCGGGGTATATGGAAGCTGTGAGAGCCATTCATGAAGCAGCATCGCCGGTTCATGGAGGCGGGAGGTCCCTGTTTTATCAATGAAATATTTTTGCAATTTCAAATAAAGACAATCCCCTTTGCTGCTTATAAGCCGTATAATATCGCCCTCATCGATATTAAAAAGAGGGCTCTTTAAAAGGACATAAAGGCTGTAATCGTCACGGGGATTTGACAGGAAAAATATAAGGGACCTGAGCATGGCAACCTCGGGTTCCTGGTAAAAGCCTATTCCCTTGACCGCAACAAACGGAATATTGTATCGCCTCAGCGCCTCTTCGTATTTTTTCAGATGAGTCCTTTTTCGCAGGAGTATCGCCATGTCCATGTATTTGCAGGTTCTCTGCTGCCGGGAACCCCTGTCCGTTATCTGAAAATTGCCCGCGAATCCCTGAATCCTCTGTGCAAGGACTTCCGCCTCCCTTTGCTTTGCATCCGAAGTGTTATCAGATTTGTCACCGAGCATGATAATCTCTATCCGGCCTGACCCGGACTCACCGGTCCTATATGAATTAAAGGGGGTATATGTGGTTACCCATGGAAAATTTTCCTGTCGCGCCTGCATGATGTTTGAAAAGACGCGGTTGATAAATTCTATTATTGCCGGAAGACTGCGGTAGTTTTCTTTAACCTCTTCATAAATGAACTCTTCACCAAGCCAGTCCCGCAGTTTTTCCTTTGCCCTGCTGAAGATCTCTACATTTGCTCCCCTGAAATAATATATTGACTGTTTTTCGTCTCCCACAAAAAAGATTGTCGGCCTTGTCCCTTTTTCCCTTTTCGCCCCCAGCCCCGAACGCCATTCTTCAGTTAATTTGTTGATGATTTCCCATTGGAATGTGTTTGTGTCCTGGAACTCATCCACAAGAATATGGTCTGTCTTTTCATCGAAGGCGTAAAGAATGTTCGCCCATTCAGGGTCTTCGGTAATCATTCTGTATGTGAGATATTCAAGATCGCTGAAGTCAAGCGACCCCCTGGCGCTCTTTCTGTCGGAATATTTACGGATGCATTTCCTGTAAATCTCAAGCATTCTTTCGGTCCGCACAACGGATTCGCGTACCTTCCTGTCTTTCCAGAACATCCGCATTTTAGTTGCCCAGCCCCGATAATCTGCAATGTTTTTCAACTCCGGGACAGGCCTCTTGCGCGGTTCTTTCGCGCCTGTAAGGAAATATTTTTCCAGGTCGGGCATTACCGCGAAATCGTCTTTTTCAAGAAAATCCTCATAGACGTCTATCACGTCTTTTACCCCCTGCCATGATTTCAGTTCGTCGATAGCGGAACCGGAAGTCCGGGGGGTATAACTGAAAGGGCCGGCTTTTAAGGAGAAGGGATTATTCCGGTACAGGTAATCAACTGTATTGCGCAGGCGGTCAAGGCCCCTGAAACCCTTTTCAGAAACAGTATGGAGGAACAGCTCGTGTCCTTTATTCCCTCTGCCCGCGTCTATCAATATATCATATAAAACTTCTTCCCATGCCATGCCCGAATCAATGGCGTCCTCTATTTTGTAGTTGGGATCTACTGAAGCCTCAAAGGAAAATCTTCGCAGGAGTGTTCCGCAAAAGGAATGAATGGTCGACACCCTCATCAACGGCATCTTTTCAAGCAGCCTGTTAAACAGCGCCCTGTCATCGTCCCTGAGTATTTTCAATATCCTTTGCTTCATCTCCGCGGCAGCCTTGTCCGTGAATGTAATAGCGAGTATTCTCTCTACATCAATTCCTTTCTGGAGGAGGGCGATATACCGCCTTGCAAGTTTCTCGGTCTTGCCGGAACCAGCGGGAGAAGATATTAATACACTTTTGTCTGTGTCGAGATACGCGTTCATAATTTAATTGTTAAAATTAGTTTTAAAACGATCCTGAACTATTACATAACGGACTGTGGTAACAGTACCTGCATTCAGCGGCCTTATACGGTTCAGGCGGGAACATCCCGCTTTTCATTTTCATAACCAGCTCTTCCGCGTATTGCAGGGCATTGCCTGTAAACTCGTCCATTGTTATCTTACCGGAGTACCAGCTGATCCGGCCATCTTTTAACGAATAATATCCGAGGCCTTTTACCGCTTCGGAGAAATTTTTCCGCCATATGGCGGCATAAAGCGGCATCTGAAGACTTTTACTGTCTACATTCCCCGTTTTGTAATCTATGAGATTAACCGTGCCGCGTTTATCTTTGTCCGCGCTCTGGATCCTCCTGTCAACCCTGTCCACCTTTCCTTTCAGTTTCAGGCCGTTGATTTCCGCTCTCAATTTGGTTTCGGTCTTAAACGGTCTATAGCCCTGCATCCTTATCTCGTTTTCCTGTTTTTTCAACAGAGGCAGGAGTCTCTGAAATATTTCCTTTGCCACTTCCGCCCAGAAATTTTCTATTGGAAATTGCTTAAGGCTTTTTTCAAGTGCCTGAAAAACTTTTTCATCCAGTTTGTCAAGATCAATATCACCGTTTTTGAATAAATGCTCCATGATCCTGTGCGCAAGGTTCCCCCACAGCCTGGCTTCAACCTCGAATCTGGGAGGCATGATTGTTTCAAGACAAAGGACCCTCTCGACATAAAAACGCAGCGGGCATCTCCTGTAATAATCTATATCAGTCACATTAATGAACCCCTTTGATATTGCTTTTGTCCTTTGGCGCAGCATGCCGGGCGCTTTTTTGCCGTGTGATATCTCCTTCACGTCAAAAATTCCC
>JAUVPO010000264.1 GCA_030598625.1 Deferribacteres bacterium
GGTGGCAAGGGAGTAGCAACAGGACTTGGTGAGATAGCTGTGTACAGTCCTGTATCATTAGCAGTTCTTATTGTTATCTGGATTACAGTTGCTATAATAACAAAATATTCTTCGCTTGCAGCAATCGTTGCTTTCATTGCATTGCCTTTTGTTCTTGCTTTCCCGGACGCTTCGGCAATCAGGATTGTCTTTGGGGCATTGCTTGCCGTGTTAATCGTATACAGGCACAGATCAAATATAAAGGGCCTTTTATCGGGCAAAGAATCGAAGATAAGGGGCAAAAGCTGAATACATGAAACGCGCGGTGGTCCTTTTAAGCGGCGGCATTGATTCGACAACGACCCTGTCCGTTGCAAAGGAAGAGGGCCATGAAGTTTATGCCCTGAGTTTTGATTATGGACAGAGACACGGGATAGAACTCGAATCCGCCCGCATGAATGCGAAAAGATTCAATGTAAAGAAGCATCTTGTAATTAACTTCAACCTCAGAGATATCGGCGGGTCAGCGCTTACATCGGACATTAAAGTGCCGAAAGCGAGAGCGGAAGCTGGGAATATCCCGATTACCTATGTTCCCGCCAGGAATACCATATTCCTTTCCTTTGCCCTTGCATGGGCAGAGACTATCAGGGCATCCGACATCTTTATCGGAGCTAACGCCGTTGATTACAGCGGCTACCCTGATTGCAGACCCGAATTCATAAAGGCGTTTGAGAATATGGCAAACCTTGCAACCAAGGCTTCGGTTGAGGGCCCTGTGAAATTCAGGGTACACGCGCCCCTCATAAAACTGACAAAGGCGGAGATAATAAAAAAAGGGGCCGAACTCGGCGTCGATTACTCACTTACGTGGAGTTGCTATGATCCTGTTGTGGAAACAGGAAAGCCATGTATGCAATGTGACAGTTGTTTGCTAAGGGCAAAAGGTTTCAAAGAGGCGGGAATAAAAGATCAGTTAATAAATTATTCAGATTAAAGCTCCTTGCTCACAATTACTTTTTCGTAGAATCCGCACTTTTGGCAGTCCCCCAGTTTCTGGGCAATCGCTCCGCTTACTTTTTTCCCGCAATATGTTCCTGCCACTACCCAGCAAATTCGGCCGTAATCGGGATAAGCAGGACATCTCATTACCGCCGCACCCTCTGTCCCTTCCACACCGCACTTGTTGAATTCCCAGCATTTTATCTTCTTTCCTTCTTCTTCACTCTGATAAGGGAAAAACATTTTAAAGGAGGTGCCTTTCCCCAGCTCGCTTTCCACTCTTATTAATCCATTATGTTCATCTACAATCTTTTTGCATATGGAAAGACCGAGTCCTGTGCCCGATCCTATCTCTTTTGAAGAGTAAAATGGTTCAAAAATCATGTTCAATTCTTCATCCGGTATACCATGACCCGTGTCGGCGACTTCAACCGTAATATAATGTACATTATATAACTCCTCATTTGAAGTGCTTATTTTTATAGCGCCTCCCTGGGGCATTACATCTATCGCGTTTGAGATAAAGTTGTTTATTGCCTGTCTTACCTGGTCTTTATCAATCAGAAGTTCGGGAAGAGATGTATTTAAAGCCGTCTTTATCTGTATTGATTGTTCGTTGCACAGTTCATTGAAAGTCTGGAGGGATTCCATGATAATTCCATTTATTTCCCGGGATTCAATGTTATATTTTACTTCCCTTGAAAAGGTAAGGATATCCCTCAGTATTCTTTCCAGCCTGTTTACTTCCGATATAATAATTTCAGCATATTCTTTTTCTTTTAAAATAATATTGGCAAAATCTTTTTCATTTGTGATCTCCAATAATTTTTTTTCAAGACGCCTCGCAAAGCCTCCTATGGATGTCAGGGGGTTTCTTATCTCATGGGCGACATCCGCCGCCATTCTTCCCAGTTCCGACATTTTTTCCACCTGGATAAGTCTTCCGTGGACATTCTGCAGCTCTTTAATATATACCTTTAAATCTTTGTTGAGAGTTGTTATCTCATGCTTGTCTCTTTTCAGCTTCTGGGAAAGTATGCCAAGAGGCAGCGCCAACATAAACAGGAACGCGATACTAACGGATAGATCAGCCCAGTAATGTTCATTGAAATCAAAGTCGCCGCTTACAAGATAAAGCGCCGCGGCTATCGAAGCTATGACAACTCCGGGAACAAGGCCGTAATAAAAAGAATAAAGGGCTGTCATTAAATAAAACGCGTTCAAAAAATGGCTGTCATATCCGCCGGTTACCTTGACGAGCAGCGCTGTAAAAAGAAAGTCTAAAATAAGGGAAACAACATAAAGGGCCCTTTTTTTATCGGGAGAAAAAAAGAACCAGAGACAGATAAAGGCGGAGTAGACAACAAAGAAAATAAAAAGACTGCTGACATCCACAAATGTCTTCTGTGATACACGGGAGAAGATTAGCCATCCGATCCCGCCGCAAAAAATTATGATCCGCAAACAGACAAAAGCAATATCAACAGCTTCTATACAGGGTTTTACCTCGTCCCAATGTCTTTTTATTTTATTATAAGTATCTATGCTCATTTTGATTCATTATAAATGACATTCAGGAATGATTCTGTTATAAAGGCATAAAACCACAGGTCAGTTTTCATTATATATATTTAGGATAACAGAGACAGGAAATTGTAAGCAATACAGTCTTAACGAAGGAATAAAGGGTGATATGGACTTGTCTGTTCATTTGTCCGGTTTCCGTGGCTGACCCCTTTTGTGGGAAAGTATATTAAATACCTCTCTGAGATTTTTTTTATCATCATCTTCGGTCTCTTTCGGGGTCTCAAGAATAATA
>JAUVPO010000265.1 GCA_030598625.1 Deferribacteres bacterium
AGATTAAGCTTTGAAAGCTCCTTGATAGCGGCGTCTTTTTTTGACTGCTCAGGGTCGTCCACGGCGATAATTATCATATCGATAATTTCCGAAACCAGTTCGTCCGTGGCATACTTGATATGGGGAGCATGGCACCAGAGACAGTGGCTCTTAATGGCCATCTTGTCCAGATGATCTTCCTTCTCAAGTCCCTGCTTGATGAATGTCCTCCATGTCTGAAGTACACGTTCGGTGCTGAAAGCGTTGCCATGCCCTGAGTGGGTCCATTCTTCATAAATCTGTTCGTGGCAGTCGGCGCATACCTTGGGATCGAACTTTGCTGCCAGCTCATCAAGAGAAGAAATCAGCGTTTCTCCGGGTACAGTCGGGGCGTGCGCGCCTGAAGCCCCGCCGGAAGCATGAACCGACAAAGGGATTAAGGCTACGCTGATGAGTAGCAATATTGTCAGCAATAGTCTCATAAAAACCTCCTTTCGTTTTAAGTTATTTAATGCCCGCAGGTCTTATTTGTACCTTTGGAAAACTTGTCAAAAAAGGTATAAGCCAATGGAGATGATAATAATTATAAATTATGAAATTGCCTGTCTGCAAGGCAATATTAATAATACCGGAATTAAAAAACTTTATCGCGAATTTAATGCATTTTCAAACAGGTTTTTTATAATCGTGACACTATCCCGAATATATTTTCTGAAATTGACTTTATCTAAATGGATTAGTTAGAATTATTGACGATGGATGATCATAAATTAAAGGTTTTTTGTATAGTAGCGGAGACAAAAAGTTTCTCAAGGGCATCAGAAATAATTCGTCTCACCCAGCCTGCGGTCAGCCTCCAGATTCAGGCGCTTGAAGAAATGTATGGCACCAAGCTCTTTAACCGCTCCGGTTGTATTATAACACTCACCAAGGCGGGAGAAATGCTCTATAAGTATGCAAAGGAAATTAACGCGCTTTACGCGGCAGCCGAAAAAGAAATAGGAGGGATCACCGGACTCGTAAAGGGCGTGATATCAGTGGGGGCAAGCTCCACAATAGGCAATTATGTTTTGCCTTCCGTGGTCTCTGATTTCAAGAGACGATACCCGAAAGTAGGTATTCATATCCATGTTGGCAATACCAAAAATGTTATTGACTTGTTAAATGCAGGCAGTGTTGATGTAGGACTTGTTGAGGGAGAGGTTAACAAACAGAAGCTGAAAGTGGAAAAACTTCTTCAGGATGAAATGGTGCTTGTTATGTCGCCTTATCATCAGTTGGCCAAGAAATCAATTGTCTCTATTATGGAGCTTTCAAAAGAACCGTTAATTTTCAGAGAAGAGGGATCGGGGACAAGGCAGGCAATAGAGAAGTACCTTGCGAAGCATGGAATATTACATCAGAACCTGAAGATATCTCTTGTTATGGGCAGTACTGAGTCGATTAAAAGCGCTGTTGAAGAAGGTCTCGGCACATCAATCCTTTCAAGGTGGGCGGCAAGAAAGGAGTGCCGGTACGGAAGCCTGAAGACGGCGGTTTTTAAAGAAGATAAGTTTGTAAGGGATTTCTCCATGGTATACCGGAAGTCTAAAGAACCCCCGCATACGATTGAGCAGTTTATGGGATTTCTGAGACGTTATCCCTATAATAAACTCTTAAGTGATTGACATACCGCTTTCTGCTTATCCCCCCAAATCTAAATATCTACTGAATATCCGGACGAAGTTCGGGAATTTTTCTAACCTTTGATCTTTAAAGTGTTAATGAATTCCAGAGAACTCAATTTAATGAATATCTGTTTTATAGCGGCTTTATTTTTCGTGGATACGGTGAAACTATATGTATTTTCGCCATGTGATCGGTTTTTTTCATAATCGACTGAGAGAATAATGAATCCGCAGCTTGAAAGGGTGGATTTGATCGTCTCTTCCGCGTTATCGACATTTATGGGCGTAGAGACAATAATGGTCTTAAACCTTACGATTTCAATTTTCCTTTCAACAATTCTAAGGACAACAAGGACAATAATTGTAATTGTAAAGGTCAATATTCCTTCAAGATACAGCCCACCTCCGATTGCGAGCCCGATAGCGGAGACAATCCATATAGATGCAGCGGTTGTCAAGCCTCTTACTCTGTAACCGCTTTTAATAATCACGCCGGCGCCCAAAAAGCCGATACCCATCAGGGCTCCTGCGGAAATTCTGGCGGGGTCTATCCTCAGAGTGGAATCGAGGTTATGTAAATGGAAATAATAATTCTCGGAGATGACCATGATAAGCACGGCAGCCACACAGACAAGCAGTTGTGTTCTGAACCCTGCCGCTCTTCCATGAAGCTCTCTTTCAAAACCGATAATACCGCCTATAAGCGCGCCGAGGAGCAGGCGAATAATCATTTCGTACACCGGAATCATATTAAGACATTATAATTAAGCCTTGCACTGCTGTCAAAATTTATTTAACCGGATTGCTACTTACTGACCCGAAAAATGCAGATATTGCTCAACCAAATAATTAACTCGATGAATTATTAATGTAATATGCACAAAGCTTTGAATAAAAACGTACACGCTCAGGTTGGTTAGTATTGCGTTTAATGTATCGAAAATTATTTGGTTTCACAACACCTGCATTTTTTTAATTGCATTTTTTGGGTTAATAAAAGTATCAGGTTTTTATGATTTTGCTTTCAATTATTGTTGTGGTAAACTAACATCCTGAAAGGAAGTAGCTCTGTTCGGATTTATACAGGGAGGAAGCGCTTGAGAATTGAAAATGATACACTCGGTAAAGTAAAGATAC
>JAUVPO010000103.1 GCA_030598625.1 Deferribacteres bacterium
CCGCTTCCGATCAGTAATGTCTTCAATAACACCGTCTATCCATTTAATACCACCGTCTTTATCAAACTGGACTTTAGAGGTACCTGAACACACTATAGGAGTGCCGTCTTTCTTCTTGAGGCGTAATTCTTTATCCTTTAAAGAACCTCTCCGGAGTACTTCCTCCACAAAGAGCTTTCTCTCTTTCGGGTTCTGATAAAGTTTGGAAACCCGTATTTTCATAAACTCTTTAACTGAATCGTAGCCAAACATTTTAGCTATGGCAGGATTTGCCTGAAGAAACCGTCCATTGGGGCCGCCTGTATTTCTGTAAACGCCTAAGCTTATGTTCTCAACCCGGGTTCGATATTCCTCTTCGCTCTCACGGAGCTCTTTCTCTATCTTCTTGTGCCTCTTTTCCAGTAGTTCTAATTCAGCAATTCTCCGGCGTGCTCTTTTAAGCTCATCTAAAGTATTCTCTCTCCCCTTGATGTCCCCTTTCATAGTTGCCTTCCAAAGTGGTAAAAATTTTATAGATAAATACTTATGTGTTACTTTTTTTAATAGCTATAATTATAGCAAATCTCAATTCCATTTGTTTACGACAAAGTTGACAGGCGCGTGGGGGGGGCGCACCCATTAGTCAAGCGAAATAAAATGTGCGTCATTGCTATACAATATAGTGTAATTAATAAATAATTTACATTTTTGACTATGGACGACAAAGCCGATTATAAAAACTGATTAAGGAAAAGATGGAAAATCCGCAGTGGAGGCTGGGGGTAGTTGTGTTTGCATCATTTCTTGTTCTCTTTCTGTGGAGTATAACTCAGAACAGGGGAGGCCCGACCCGGCATACCATCAGTTACAGTGAGTTTTTTGAGCAGCTCAGTGTTAAGAATATTCACTCCGTGACAATAAAGAATCTGAATATAAGGGGGGAATTCAGGGCAGAAACAGACATGTATCTCTCAGAGGGGAAGCCGGCTGTGACGGTAAAGAGCTTTAAGACTGCTTTGCCGTCCTTCCAGGGAGAAGATCTTCTCGACAGACTAAAAGAAAAAAATGTCCTGATCTATGTAGAGACCCCGGAACAGTCGTCTCCTTTTTGGCAGTTCATAGTCGGACTTTTACCCTGGGTGCTGATCATTGGGATCTGGTTATTAATTATGAGACGTACTCAACGGGTGCAGGGCGGCCCCGGAGGGCTATTTTCTTTTGGCTCAAGCAAGGCCAAGCTTCACGACGTTCAGAAACCATCCGCAACTTTCAAAGATGTCGCTGGAATGGTCAATGCAAAAAAAGACCTTCAGGAAACTATCGATTTTTTAAAAGATCCCTCCAGATTCAAAACGCTCGGTGCAAAAGTCCCTAAAGGCATACTGCTTTTTGGTGCTCCCGGCACTGGGAAGACCCTGCTTGCCCGCGCAGTGGCGGGCGAAGCTGAAGTCCCTTTTTACAGCATCAGCGCATCGGAATTTATAGAAATGTTCGTAGGAGTCGGCGCTTCCCGCGTACGGGATATGTTTCAGAAGGCAAGGGCATCGCAGCCCAGTATAATTTTTATAGATGAAATCGACTCTGTCGGCCGTACCCGCGGTACCGGTCTGGGAGGCGGAAACGATGAAAGAGAACAGACCCTTAATCAGCTCCTGAGTGAACTGGACGGGTTCGAGCCCCACGAACAAGTGATTGTAATAGCGGCAACAAACAGGCCGGATGTCCTTGACCCTGCCCTTCTGAGACCGGGGCGTTTTGACAGGCATATCATTATAGACAGGCCGGGCTGGAAAGACCGCAAGTCTATCCTGGAAGTTCATGGAAGGGACAAAAAAATGGCGGACGATATTAACCTTGAAGATATTGCAAAAGGGACTCCGGGCATGACAGGCGCTGACCTAGAGAATCTTGCAAATGAGGCTGCCCTTGTCGCTACCAGGGAAAATAAAGACAGTATAGATAAAAATGACTTTGAAGAGGCCCGTGATAAAATCCTTATGGGAGCGGTGAGGGAAGAGACCATCAACGATCTGGAGAAAAAAATAACGGCATATCATGAAGCAGGCCATACGTTAGTCGCACGGGAACTCCCGGGTACAGATCCCATACATAAAGTAAGCATCATCCCCCGCGGCATGGCCATGGGCGTAACCCAGCAGATTCCTGAAGAAGACCGTCATTTTTATCCCAAAACATATCTTATGAACCGTCTGGCAGTAATGCTTGGGGGCAGAATAGCGGAAAAAATAGTTTTTAATGATGTCAGCACAGGCGCACAGAACGATCTGAAAGAAACGTCTTCACTTGCCGAAAAGATGGTGTCTCAATGGGGGATGAGCGACAAAGTCGGTCCCTTGAGTCTCGGCCGGGGAGAAGAACATCCATTCCTTGGCAGGGAACTTTCACAACCCAAACGCTACAGTGAAGAAATGGCTTGGTTAATGGACCAGGAAATAAGAAGTCTGATTATTGAGGCTGAATCCAGGGCAGAAGAGAGATTGAAAGCCAAAAGAAAAGTCCTTGATAACCTTGCTGAGGCGCTTATAAAGGACGAAGTCCTTGACAGGGAAGATGTTGATCGAATTATTCAGGAATCCGAAGGATAAAACGATACATGCGACACTAATGAAGGAAAAGCAGATGGACAATTAAGCTTGAAGCGGAGTTATTAAGATTTCTGTTTCCTGCAATGTTTCACTATTTTGGTCTCAAATTAAACCCACTCTCCGTCTTTCCATTTCTTCCCGTGTTTTTCAAGCATGATAAAAGCCAGCCATAGTTTTTCCATACTATCAAAAGCATCAAAGTATGATGCATTGTCGGCCATCAAAACATTACTGAATGCTATGGCTAAATCCCAGGGCGTCGCATATTTTTCGATGAGCATCTCCTGAAGCTGGTCTTGCCTTAGTAGCCAGACAGCCTTTATTGTTTTCAAGTAAGACACTTTCTTTTCAAGTTCACTTACAATTGACAGACATGCTGAGGTCTGGCCTGATGACATGGAGACAAAAAAGTCGCCAAAATCAGGTTTCCACTGCTTTTGTATCACTTTTGCACTTTCACACATTTTTATATAGTAAGATGATTTATCCATATAATCCCCTTATGATAATATATAATTCTAATCTTATCAGGTAAAATTAGACAATCAAATTTATCGCTTCACTATTATGCATATTTTCAATCAGTAATTTGCGAATTATGCTTTTTCCAAAATTCCATCATGAATTTTAGGTCGGCCTTGTTGCTTTCCATTTTGTTTCGCGCTTTCCAGAACCGTAACAACTCTTTCCCGGATCATGTCTTACTCAAATTCTCAAATAGCTCCAATGAGTTGGAATGCCTGTTTCTAATTGAAGTCATAATATCGAGTTTTTTTAAAAAACTTTAGCCATTCTTTAGCCAGAATTTTGAATTGTATATTATCAATATTTATAACTTACTGAATATTATGAGGAAAATGAAGCGACTATATTTTTTGACGCAAGGGACTTAAGCTCCCGTATTTTCTTCCAAAATTGTGTATAATATTCCTAGCCAATTTTACAAAAACTCGTTAAAATCAACGCCGGAGTGGCGGAATTGGTAGACGCAAGGGACTTAAAATCCCTCGGTCTTTTTGGCTGTGCCGGTTCGAGTCCGGCCTCCGGCACCAGTTTATTGCCACAGCATAACTATAGTGCCGTGGCTTTCCTCTGGAACTGTAGAACTGTAATTAGCAAAAAAGCAGGATCATGTCTTGTTTCTTGCATTTTTAAAAGCAGGGGCGTACTGCAATACGCCCCTACCCGCTTTATGCGATCAAAATTCCGGGTTTCCCCGTCAAGCCAAAGCAGTGTCGGTAAATTTTACACATGTAAAATAATCGAACACTTTTTGCTGTCTGTTTGAATTTGAAATTCTTAAGAATTAAATAGTTGAGGATTTGCATGGAATTTGCTACTATTACATTTATTCTTTCTTTATTTTATTCCCCGGCGAGATTAAAACCTCTCAGTGAAAGGTAGGGAAAGTCCGGCAGCGCCTAAGATTAGACAAGAACAATAAACTGATTATCCGGGTATGAACAAGGAGTAACACATGAACGAAGACCTGAAAAATCTTGAGAGTACGTATAATAGTTTTGAGAAACTGGACGGTGAACTCGACACATTTCTTAAATCCATCAGGGAAGTAAAAGAAATAAGAGATACTGCCGGATCACTTCCGGAAAAACTGAAGCTTAATGAAATAGAAATCGAAAACCAGAAGAAGGAAATCGAACGTTTAATCCTTTCTTCAAATGATTTATTAATGGCCTTTAAGGAAAAATCCAGCGGGGCAATCTTTGATCTGGGAAAGAAGACCGATACCCTGGCGAGTGAGGTCAGATCAGGCATGTCCAAATTCAACAATATGTTTCAGCAGAGCAATAATCAGTTGCAGGACCAGTACAGGCAGAAATTCGAAGATATTTCAGAAAAGTTCGAGGCATTGCAGGCTTTCTGTGAGTCATTAAAAAATATGACATTCTCTATTGAACAGTCAGTCGCCGCCTTACAGGATAATTATTGGGCGGTATCAAACATATTTGACAAGCTGGAGACTTCTCTCAAGGAAACGAAAAAGAATATTTCTTTCCTGCAAAAAAGGCCGTATGAATATCATAATAAAATAAAAGAAATGGAAATACGCCTGGAAGACCTGATTAATGAGAAGCATTCGAGGCAAAAGAATTTTACATGGGCTGTATTGATAATACTCGTATTAAGTGTCGTATTCTTGTTGAGTTACCTTGCGTGAAGGGACAATTCCATATAAAACGACATAAGGAGAAATGGGGAGTCTTATGGAAAAGAGAGCTTATGAGAGAATGCCTGCGGACATCGAGGTAAGGCTTCCGTACGGAAATAAGTTTTATTCAGGAACTATATTGAATCTTTCTGAAAAAGGCATGTTTATAAGCACAAAAAAGTTTTATCCGTCTGATTCGATGTTAAGTATTTACATAGACAATAAACCCGTTAATCTTCTTTCCAGGGTCAGGAGA
Source organism: Deferribacteres bacterium (assembly GCA_030598625.1). Classification (GTDB taxonomy): domain Bacteria; phylum Nitrospirota; class Thermodesulfovibrionia; order UBA6902; family UBA6902; genus JAUVPO01. The sequence continues at coordinate 5,012 of JAUVPO010000103.1, forward strand.
TACAGACTGACAGCCGGTCATCTGGATGGTATCGGCGTCGAGATTCTGAACCCGCAAAAAAAATATCTGGATTTTATTGACGATCTCCGCTCTGCCCTGTAGATACTACCCCACACCTTTTATACAATATCTTCAGATCAGGCATCAAGAGCAAACAGTGGAAATTTATTATGAACGGTCTGCCCTGACCTTATGCTTTTGCAATTTTTCACTTAAGAGTGAGAGTATCTCTGTTGCCGTGGTAATCATGTGGTCAGAGCCAAAACCCGCCTTGGACATCTCATGGTAAAAAGATTTAGCCAGAATCTTTGCGACACTGCCGGTGTTTTGACTCACTGACAGTGATTGCAGGTCCTCCACCGGGGCCACGGCAAATTGGGCATACCTTGATTTCAGCAGGCTTTGCAACTGGATCACCTGTATGGACTTGCTTATTAACAGAGCGATGATTTTCAGGATATCCAGGTCCTTTTTGTTAATATTGGGCTTGTCTTTTGGCGTATTGGCATTAATAACACCGATCACCTTATCATGTATGCTTATCGGCGTTGAGATAAAACCCTTGCTTTTATACCTGCCTCTTTTAAGAGCAGCGAACCGGGACTTGTCTATGTCTTCAACAAACAGTGATTCACCGGTAGACGCTACATATCCTGATACCCCCTCTTTTATATTGACGGCCTCCTCATTTGCAGCTGCAGGCAGGTACCCCGAATGCGCAAAAATGCGGAGTGTAACGTTCTCTTCCGGTTCGTCGTCTTTGAGAAGCATAATGGAACAGTTTTTTACATTAAGTATATCCGCGGCCAGAACGGTAAGCTCATGAAGGTTCTCATCTAAATTAAACCGCTGTTCCAAAAAAGCGGACAATTCAAAAAACTTGTATGTCAGGTCTTCATCTTTCATCTATAAGCTCTATTGATATTTTTGGCACACTCACGGTTTAATCGGCGTACGTGCTTTCCTTGAATATTGATATATAAGGAAGATTTCTGAATTTATTTTCGTAGTCAAGACCGTACCCGACAAAGAATTTATCGGGGATTTCAAAGCCGACATAATCTATGTCTATATCAACTTTCCGGCGGGGCTTCTTGTCGAGAAAAGAACATATCTTAAGGGAGGCGGGTTTTCTTGAAAGAAGCATCTCCCTTATGGAGTTTAAGGTCAGCCCGGTATCAACAATGTCCTCTATGAGAAGCACATGCCGGTCTTTTATGTCTTCCCTTAAATCTGCGTGGATCTTGACTTCACCGGTACTCTGTGTCCTGACATAGCTCGAAGCAATGAGAAAATCTATATCCATCGGCACCTGGATCAGCTTTACAATATCAGAGAAGAACATAAAGGCCCCTTTTAAAATCCCGATTAACAGGATATCTTTCCCCTCATAGTCCTCGGATATTTTCGCTCCGAGTTCTCCGATCCTGGTTTGAATCTGTTCAGCTGTAAGAAACAGTTTACCGACTATCATTGCTCCCCCCGGTCGAGTAGAATAAAACATACACCTTCTGAACTCATATTATATATATTACTGAATAATATTTCATCACTTCCGTCCAAAATAATCCTTAATATACTCTTTTTATGATTTATATCATGGCGCTTCCCGGTCAATCATATAGACTGTATTTAATCGAATTTCAAACCGGAGGTGCAATTGATATGAGACAATCTAAAATTTTTGTATTGTCAATGCTCATGATGTTATCCCTTCTTGCCTTAAATGTGAAGGCGCAAGAAAATGTTTACAGGGCTTCGATAGACATTGATGGGGTCCAGAGAGTGGAAATTGTAGGGGGATCGTATTATTTTGATCCTGAACATATTATTGTAAAGGTTAACATGCCGGTGGAACTGATCTTCAGGAAGATGCCGGGGATAACGCCGCACAATA
>JAUVPO010000020.1 GCA_030598625.1 Deferribacteres bacterium
AAATAAAATCGACTAAATGGAAACGTAAGGTTTTTAGGAGGTGATATGAAGAGACTTTGGGCGCCATGGCGGATGGAATATATCCTCGATGAAAATAAGCATATAAGCTGTTTATTCTGTGATATATCGAAAAAAGGAGGCGATAAAAAAAACAGGACCGTAGACAGGAGGAATTTAATATTGTATAGAGGAAATCATTGTTTTGTCATAATGAACCGCTATCCGTACAATAGCGGCCACCTTATGGTTGTGCCGTACTTTCATACACCTACTTTTGAAGGTTTGTCTGATGATATGCTTTTTGACCTTATAAGCATGGTGAAAAAATCCGTAGAAATTTTAAAAAAGGCGTTAAACCCGGATGGATTTAATATGGGACTGAATTTCGGCAAGGTTGCAGGCGCGGGTATGGAGTCTCACATGCATTTACATGTTGTTCCCCGTTGGACAGGCGACACTGACAGTATGCCGATTATTGCCGAAACAAGGGTTATGCCGGAGCATTTAAGGAAGACCTATGATAAGCTTAGTGGTTATTTTATGAAATTAAAACCTGTGTAACCTGTTGATTTCAATATAATTTAATAAATTCTTAATGTTTGGTGATACGGTGGAATTTCATAAAAATATATGTTAGACTTATAAGTTAAGTGTCAACTGGGAGAATATATGAAAGAAAAAGATGTATTTGATGAACTGATCGAGGTTGGTAAAAAGCGGGGTGTTCTTACTTATGACGAGATAAATGAAGCGCTTCCTTCCGAGTTTTTTACCCCTGACGAGATAGAGGATCTTATGGACCTTCTGAGCGACATGGGTGTTCGCATTGTTGATGCAGAAGATACCCTCCCTTTAGAAGAAGTGGAAACTCCCCAGGAATATGAAAAAACGGAAGACCTTGTTCAGGCATATTTTCATTCGATGGGAGACATTTCCATCCTTACCAAACATGAGGAAGTAGAGCTTGCCAAGAAATTGGAAGAGGGGAAAGAAATAATTGCAGAAATCATCCGGCCTCTTAAATTAACCAGGAAAATTGAAAGTGATTTTCTCGATGATGAAGAGATGGTTGAAATGGAAGAGGATGAAAGAATGGTGCAGATAATAGATTATGCTTTGTTCAGGATGGAGATGATGCTGGAAGAGATAACTATCGTAAATGAAAGACTGTCCCAGTACGGCTCTCTCAAGTTGCTCAGGAACCTTATAAAAAACGAAAAAGGGAAAAAGAGGGTCAGAAATATAGTATTGGCAGAGATGGAAGAAGTCGCTAACCGGGCACATAGAACTTTTAAAAAAATCGAGGGAGAAGTCGGGATAAAAGTGGAATTTTTGCTGGTTTTGTGGGAAAGAATCCGAAGGGTCCAGGCTTTTGTGCTCGAGGCAAAAAATGAATTGATTACCCGCAATCTTAGACTGGTGGTTAATATTGCCAAAAATTACGTAGGGAGAGGTCTTCCCCTCCTTGATCTTATTCAGGAAGGCAATATTGGTCTTATGAAGGCTGTGGATAAGTTCAAGCATGAGAAGGGCTTTAAATTCAGCACCTATGCCACGTGGTGGATAAGGCAGGCGATAACCAGGGCGCTTATTGATCAGACCAAGACAATCCGGGTGCCTGTTCACATGATGGAGTTTTATAATAGAGTTACAAAGGCATCAAGGGAGTTGACGCAGGAGCTTGGACGGGAACCTACTGATGATGAGATAGCAAAAAGACTTTCAGTTCCGACAAGAAAGGTTGAGGAAGTATTCAGGGCGATTCAGGACCCGATTGCATTACAAACGCCGGTCGGTGATGAAGACACGGAACTGGAAGATTTTATCGGCGACAAAAACAGCCCGTCGCCTTATTCGGACGCTGAAAATAAAGAGATATCCGGATATATCAAAAAAGTGCTTGGCACATTGACCCCGAAAGAAGAAAAGGTCATAAGGATGAGGTTCGGCATAGGGGCTGATAGAGACCATACACTTGAAGAAGTGGGCAGGCATCTTACGATAACAAGAGAGAGAGTAAGGCAGATTGAAGCCAAGGCATTGAGGAAACTCAAACATCCAAGCAGGCTAAAGGCCCTGAAAGCATTAGTAACTACTTAGAAAGAATTTTTTGATAAAAAAGGGACTGCCGCGTCTCAGGTTTCTGATATTTGATTTTATAAGTTTCCCCATTGCAATCCTATTGTTATTTCCTGCGAGCTTCTTACAATGACCGCCCCTGATGTAGTTTCCTGAAGTGAAATTACCTGTATCTCGCCGATAGGTCTTTTTACGGGAAAGTCAACAAAGACCGAAAAGACGTCTCCTGTTTTAAGTCCGTCATTTATTCCTTTATCAAGAAAGATAATACCCCCTTCTTCCGACATGTAGACATTCATATGTGACTCTACAATATAACCCTGTATATCAGGTCGTCTGCTCACATCAGGACTGTAAGGCGGTTTTGTCCCCTGGTAAGGCAGTAATTCATCGCCTATCTCGACATCTTCATAGGATTCGATTACCGTTGCCTTTGGTGTATTGTCATCTTTTCCGGTTATCTCTACAATGCCCGTAACTCTAATTTGATTCCCCAGTTTTTTCCCTGTTACCGGATGCCTTACTACTTTTATATGCCGTATCGCAAAAAATTTACCTTCAGACCCGTCGTTTTCATCATTAACGGATGTATTCGCAGATTTACGGGGCGAGTCTGAAAAAGACAAAGCGGTTGCCAGGTAAGTTTCGTCGTCCTTGCCGACTACATGACGTGTTGTAGGCGTATGTATTATTTCCCCGATGACCGGTATATCGTTAGATATCCAGCCGCTCGATATAAAAAGTCTTCTGTCAACAATGTATTCTTGAGGCGTTTGTTCAGGCATGACGAAAACAGGTATGTCTTCAGGCTGTTCTGGTTCCGGTTTTGATACGTCCGGCATTTTTTTCGGGGCAGGCCGCATGCGCATTAGTTCTTCCATGGAAGGGATTCTTATTTTTCTGCCGGGATATATAAGGTCGGGATTTTCGATCTCGGGGTTTACATTCCATATCCTTGGCCAAAGAAAATTATCTTCCAGTTCATTGTCGGAGATGTCCCACAGTGTATCCCCCTTTTCTATAATATATTCCTTTGACCCGTCATCCTGTGAATCTATCTCGAGAGAATAGGCGTTTTTCGCGTGGTTTGCAGACACAGTAATCAATGCCGAAAAAACAATAGATAACACAACTTTTTTTATCATTTCAATTCCTCTGCGTTCATTAAAATTCAGTGACGAATTCCCAACACTCCATTTAACTTAAAATATATAAATTATGGTCCTGTGTCAAGTTGTCGGAGTATCCGGCCAAGAGATATCAGCCTTATGTTCCATAATGCGCATTAATCTTTATATACTCTTCCGTTAGATCGCATGTAAGCGATCCAGCACTCTTATTGCCCGTCCCCAGATTAACAGTTATAATTGTTTTTTTATTTGAAAGAGTATTTCTGACTGACTTGTCTTTGCCTGTTCCGACGCCTTTGCTTACCAATTTGATTTTATTGAAATAAATGTCGAGCTTTTGCTCATTCACTTCTATCCCTGAATAGCCGATTGCCGCCATGATCCTGCCCCAGTTCGGGTCGTTCCCATAAATTGCGGTCTTTACGAGCATGGAATTTGATATTGCTTTCGCAACTTTTTCCGCGTCTGACTCGGTCCCGGCCCCTTTGACGACAATCTGGATAATTTTCGTTGCGCCCTCGCCGTCTTCGGCAATCATCTCCGAGAGGGTATAAGTTACATCACTTAATGCATTTTCAAACTTTTCATAATAGGGGGAGTTTTTTGTTATCGGACTGTTCTCCAGTAAACCGTTTGCCATAATCATAACGGTATCATTGGTGCTCATGTCATTATCAATGGCCAATCTGTTAAATGATTTATTAACGGCTTTTCTGAGGGCTGAATCAAGGGCTTTTTTATTTGTCGAGATGTCGGTAACCAGAAAGCACAGCATTGTCGCCATGTTGGGACATATCATTCCCGCCCCTTTTGCAATGCCCGCTATTATTCCCGTTTTGCTCCCGATTTTTATTTTTTTTGACACGGTTTTTGTGAAAGTATCCGTAGTCAATATTGCGGAGGCGGCCTGCGTTAGAGATGTAGGCGACAACGCTCCAATTAATCCGGGTAATGCATTTCTTATTTTTTCAACGGGAAGGGGTTTGCCGATAATGCCAGTGGATGAAACGTAAACGAGTTCGGGGGAAATACCGAGCGCTTTTGCGGTCCTTGTTTTCATTTCTTTTGCATCGGCGGTCCCCTGCCTTCCTGTGCATGCATTTGCGTTGCCGCTGTTAATAATAATGGCCTGGCCCTTTTGTGAGGCAATGCCTTCAACGGCAAGTTTAACCGGAGCCGCCTTGATCCTGTTGGTTGTAAAAAGGCCTGCGGTTACCGCAGGCCTTTCCGAATAAATTAACGCCAGATCTTTACCACCTGTTTTTTTTATTCCGGCGGATATTCCCGCAAACTTAAACCCTTGCACCATGATTGTCTGTTTGCCGGAAGTTTTTATCATCAGGGAGAAGGGGAGGATGCCATGAGCCCGGTTGCTTCATCAAAAGCATACATGATATTCATGTTCTGCACCGCCGACCCCGAGGCCCCCTTTAAGAGGTTATCAATTGCGCTTACTATTATGAGAGTGTGTTCTTTCCCGGAACGGGTATCAAGAAAAACCGATATGTCGCAGAAGTTACTTCCCTTAACGGCTTTTGTTGCGGGATAAGCCCCGTTTTTCAGCACCCTTACAAATTGTTCATTGCGATAAAAGTCCTGATATAGCTTCCGGATATTTGAGAGTTTTATTCCCCTGTTCAATTTAACATAAATAGTGCTGAGAATTCCCCTGTCCATCGGCATAAGATGGGGTGTGAAGATTATTTTGATTTTCTTTTTTGAAATGGAACTCAGTTCCTGCTCAATCTCGGGTGTATGACGGTGGACCGTAATGGCATATGCTTTGACGGACTCGTTTACTTCACAGAACATAAAGGGCTGGGCCGGATTTCTTCCCGCCCCGGATGTCCCGGACTTTGAGTCGGCAATAATCGAGTCTTTGTTTATAAAGCTTTCCCCTATAACCGGCGCAAGGCCCAGTAGAACGCTTACAGGATAACATCCCGGATTGGCGACTATGGATGCGTTTTTTATCTTTTCCCTGTAAATTTCCGGCAGTCCATAAACAGCTTTTTTCAGCAACGGCGGAAACAGGTGAGGAGTGTTGTACCACTGATTGTATGTTTGCGCATTTTTTATCCTGTAGTCCGCTGACAGGTCGATAACTTTTTTCCCCGCCTTATGAAGGAATGCTACTGTTTCCTGGGAAGTCTTATGAGGAAGGCAGAGAAAAAAAAGGTCGGCTTTTTTTGTCAGGGTTTCTAAATTTAATGACTCGAATTTTAATGCCGTATTTCTAAAATTAAGAAAAGTATCGGCGATTGACAATCCGGACGAGCGTTCAGATGTTACAGCGGCTACTCTTACATATGGATGAGACAGAAGCAACCTTACAAGTTCGCAACCTGTATATCCGCTTCCGCCTAATACGGCAACATTCAGCATAATTGATTATACATAAGATGAATATCAAATTAAATAAAAAGGATTCAAGATGTCGAGAAGTCAGGGATTCGGGTATTTGATATTTCAGACCGACCTGAGAATTATCTCTTTGAGAACTGGAAGCGTTTCCTTGCGCCTTTTTGTCCGTATTTTTTCCGCTCCACAACTCTCGGGTCTCTTGTTAACAAACCTTCTTTTTTAAGCATTCCCCTGAAATCTGAATTTACTGATACTAACGCCTTTGATATGCCGTGTCTTATTGCCGAGGCCTGTCCGCTGTAACCCCCGCCTTTGACCTTGATAGTGATATCGTACTTGCCGCCAACTGCCACAAGGTTCAGGGGCTGCTGTATGATCATTTTCATGGTCTCATAGGGGAAATACCGGCTAAGAGGTTTATTATTGATGGTAATATCCCCCTTCCCCTGCTTCATGAAGACCTGGGCAATGGATGATTTTCTTTTACCGGTTGCATTGTATTGAATTTCCGCCATATTATAATAGCTCCTTATCGTATAGTTATATTAAGCACTTCGGGATTCTGGGCTTTATGGGGATGCTCCGATCCTCTGTAGATTTTTAATTTGCTTAATTGTTGTCTGCCAAGTTTGTTTTTCGGGACCATACCACGGACTGCCGACATCAAGACCCGTTCGGGAGATGTATTCATAATGTCTCTGGCAATTTCCTGCTTGATGCCTCCCGGATAGCCTGAGTGATGGTAATATGTCTTTTTTAAGAGCTTGTTGCCCGTAAAACGCACTTTATCAGCGTTTATGACTATTACAAAATCACCGGTATCCGTGTGTGGGGTATATATAGGTTTATTTTTCCCTCTCAGTATCATTGCAATCCTTGATGCGAGCCTTCCTACAACCATACCGTCGGCATTTATAACATGCCATTTCTTCTCGACATCTGTTTTTTTAGCGAATGCGGTTTTCATGTTTCCTCTCTGCAAACAATATTTTATATGTTTAATCCAAATTCGGCTCTGAACATAACATGATAATTTAAAATGCTTTTATTTGTCAATACTCCCTGAAAAAAAGGTTATAAAAAATGGAGTTAGCTATTGAACAACGGCCATAAGCAATTTATACTCTGTTACATGATCGGTGTGACAGCCGTTCCCATGCGCCCGCGTCCAGTTCATTTATATACTCTTCTATTGAATAATCTTGACTGCATTCCATGCAGCGCAACTGAACGCTCTTTCATCCGATTTTCAAATTTAGCTTCCCGTTGCATGCCTTACACCGTAAACCTGCTTTATGCGTCATATTAAATTTTCCCCCGGTTAAAGAATTATAAAATATATATCGTTTAATATAATATAAATATATTAAAAAAAGAAATTGTTGGGAAACTTTATATATTTTAAATTAATAGTGTTTTCTTAAGCAAGGGGTTGAAAATATATGAATCGGCTTGATTTTTTCAGCTAATTTGTTGATAATTGAAAAATTTGTTGGTTTATTTTACATAGCCCATTAGTTGTTGCAAATATTTATACCTGAACTAAGCGATTCTCAAATAAAATCATGTACAAGGCATGGAAAAAAATAGATGAATATGTTATTGCCCCTCTTCTAAATGCGTTTAGAAATAAAACCAGGGGGATTGTTACTAAATTCTTTTATAAAAAGTCATATGATTATTATGCCACAATCCGGAAAGTCAGCCAGGGCCTTGCCACAATATTTGATTTTGACGAGATATACAGGTTTGTCGGAGATATAATTTTATCAACATTAAAATTAAGGAATATATATATCCTGTCGGCTGTTCATAACGGAGGATATGAGGTTGCTTATAAAAAATTCGTCAATGATGAAAACAAAAAAAAAGAGGCGATATCCGGATATGACAAGGGAAAAATTAAGATAGGCAGACGATCTGATATAGTCAGGTTTCTCAAGACATCCGATGATATTATTATCAGGAATGAGCTGACAGGGTTTGAACGGAATCTCGATCATGAGAGAATCAGGCGCATTAAAAGCAAACTTGAATCTTTTCAATGTGCGGTGGTAGTGCCTGTTTTTGCCGACAAGAAACTGGAGCTTTTATTGGTTCTTGGAGATAAATTGTCGGGTGACAGGTTCACAAAGGAAGATATTAACCTGCTTAATACCATCTCTGACCAGACAGCTATCGCCATAAAAAATGCCGGTCTTTATAAGGAAAAGGTCCATACGGAAAGGCTTGCGTCAATAGGCATGATGGCAGCCACTTTTGCGCATGAGATAAGAAATCCTCTTACATCGCTGAAAACTTTTGCACAGTTAATGCCCGAGAAATATAATGATGCGGAATTCCGGGACACCTTCTCCCAGATTGTTATCGGTGAAATAGAAAAAATAAATGGACTCATAGAAGGTCTCCTTGATTTTTCATCAATGAAGAAATCTCCCGGTATTAACAATTTCAACATTACGGACCTCATAAATGAAACCGTTGACTATGTAAAAGCCAAACTTGAATTTGAGAAGAGGGAGATTATGTTTGAAAAAAATTATGGTAATGATGAAATTAAAATGTCGGGTGATGCGGAAAGGTTAAAGGATGCTTTTGTAAATATAATAAACAACGGATGTCAGGCCATGAATGCAGGCGGGGTATTAAAAGTTGATATGAATCCAAACGGCAGAAACGTTGATATAATGATTACAGACACGGGAGAGGGGATACCTCAAGAGGATATTGATAAAATATTTGATCCTTTTGTTACGACAAAGGAAATGGGGGTGGGTCTCGGGCTTGCCATAAGCAGAAAGATTATCGAAGACCACTCAGGCGGGATAAAGGTGAAGAGTAAATTATTAAAAGGCACGACCTTCACAATTTCGTTGCCTAAACAGAATTAATATAAGAATTATTGAGTTTAAAGGAAATGTAACGAGATATGGAACTTCTGGCATTGCTCAGCAACAGAGATGAAGCGATCATCCCCAATGTGAAAAGCGCTCTTGAAAAGTACACTCTCTATCCATTAAAGACTATAGAGGAACTCGAAGATTTATATAATAATATCCCCATTGATATTATTATTATTGATACTCTCTCTTGCAGGCTCCCTTCCCTGGAAAGTTTTTTGGATAAGCTCGATGACGGCATAGTCGTGATGATCACAGCCGAAAGACTCGACAAATATGCCATGGGTAATCTGCCCGGGAGTGTTTATGATTGCGTCAATGAAAAGTCTATAGGGACCCGTCTTCCTGTTATGGTGGAGCGTATACTTGAGAGGCAGAAGTTCAAAAACGAAATAAAGTTGTTGAAACAGTCAAGGGGTGATGCCTTGCCGAAAAATGCGCACGGCGGCGGCATGTCTGATTCAGGGATTTTTTCGGATAATTGCGGCCCGGTTCCGGACAGGAGGGGTTTCCATGAAAAAGTCATTGTCAATTTCGCTAAAATGCTGACGGCAAGTTTTGATGTGAGAAGATTATTTGATCATTTTATGGATTCCGTGATGGAGCTTATTTGCGTAAGCAAAATGTCCGTTATGCTCGGGAATAAAGAGGGTTTTCAGGTGGAGAGGCACCACGGTCTTGATCCGTACATTGCCGATAACCTGAAGCTCGGAAAGGACAGCGCTCTTGCAGACCGGCTCTCAAAGACCGGGCGGATAATGAACAAACCGGTTGCTTTTATTGATGAAACGTCAATAGAGATAAAGAGAGAGATGGAGCTTTTGCAATGCTCGGTTTCCTTTCCCATGATATACAAGGGCAGGCTGACAGGTATTTTTAACATAAGCAATAAAATTACCGGGGAGCCTTTTTACAGGGAAGAACTGGAAATGATCTATGTGCTGTGCAATTATCTTGCGGCTGCTGCAAAAGATGTGGACTTTTATCATCAAATGTGGCGGCAGACGGAATTCACAAGCAATATCCTCGCAAGCATGAGCAGTGGAATGATTGCAATTGACAAGGACGGTAATATTACCATTTTCAATCAACACGCATCTGAGATTTTGAATATGGATTCCGCAAAAATTACGGGCAGTAATGTCAGCGCGCTTCCATCTCCGATGGGAAATATATTACATGAAACCATGGTGAAAGGGACTTTATATAAACGGTATGAGGCGACGATAAATCCTGATAAAATCCCTGTCGGGATAAACAGTTACAGACTCCTTGACAGGCAGAACAATCCTGCCGGCGCCGGTATAATATTCTCTGATCTTTCAGATTCCAGGAAATTGGAAGAGCAGCGGCGGCGGACAGAGAAACTTGAGGCGGTAAATAATCTTATGGCGATAATTGCCCATGAGTTCAGGAATCCCCTGACATCAATACAGACATATATCCAGTTGCTGAATGAAAAGTATACGGATAATGAGCTGAATGAATTTTACATATCAATCGTCAGTCAGGCAATTAATAAGCTTGACGGTTTGATTGATAAACTTGTGACTTTTTCGAGCATGCAGGATTATAATTTGAACGCTGAAGATATAAATGATCTCATGAGTGAAGCTGCCGGTTATATTTCAAGAAATATACCGCAAACACACAGGTTCTTCAAGAGGTTGGTTGATAAATCTTTTTATATTAACGCGGACAGGAAACAACTGGTAAAGGCGATTTATTTTCTCGTAATGAGTATCGTTGAGAGGACCCCGGACGGGTCGTTCATCACTATGAGCGCCGGTTCAATAAAGCGGGACGCTGCTTTTGCCGAGATATCAATCTCATATAGCGGAGATAAATCCATAGAGCAGGGAGAACAAAATTTATTAAAGCCCTTCCCGGATATTAATAATCTCGGGACAGGGTTGAATATGCCGATAAGCCATAAGATTATCGCCGGCCACGGCGGAAGCATTGAAATCAAGAGTGGGGGAGAAACCAATAAGCTTATCGTTAACTTGCCGATTGTTGGTAAAAAAAGCGACGAGGTTTCAATAAAGGGAGGTAAAATTAGTGGGGAATCGAGCGAAAATTCTTGTAATTGATGATGAATTGGCTCCAAGAGAATCCATCAGGATAGTGTTAAAGGACCACTATAATGTTTTTACGGCTTCGGGAGCGCGCGAAGGTCTGGATGCAATGGATACTAATCCCGTGGATATTGTAGTGATGGACATAAAGATGCCGGAAATGGATGGAATAACGGCGCTGAAGGAGATAAAGAAAAGGCATCCTGATACGGAGGTGATCCTGCTTACTGCATATGCAAGCATTGAAACGGCAAGGGACGCGATACGTTTCGGCGCATTTGATTATCTGACAAAGCCTTTTGATAAAGATGATGTATTGCTGGTTGTAGAGAAGGGATTAAAGAAAAAACACACAAGTGCTGGACTGAAACTGGAACGGGATACATTACTGGACAGGACGTCCTATCTTGAAGACCAGGTGAAGAGCGCCCGGGATAATATTATGACCTGCTATGAAGGCACTGTAAAAGCTCTGATTCTTACAATAGATGCTAAAGACAGATATACATTTAAGCACTCAAACCGTGTCGCAAAATTATCTTCATCTTTGGCGGGAGCAATGGGGGTTTCCGGTAAGACAATAAAGGAGATAGAACATGCAGCTTCAATTCATGATATAGGAAAGATAGGCATTGAGGAGACTATTCTCCGAAAAAACGGACAATTGACATTTAATGAGTATGAGGAAGTAAAAAAACATCCTACGATAGGGGTCAGAATTGTACAGTCGGTCCCATTTCTCGAAGACGCGATCCCCGTCATACTCCATCACCATGAAAGGTATGACGGCAAGGGGTATCCCGGAGGCGTAAAAGGCGATCAAATATCTCTGTCCGCAAGAATCGTGATTGTCGCGGACGCGGTTGACGCCATGATGAGCGTCAGACCGTATAGAAACGCTCTTTCCAAGGATGAAGTGTTAAGTGAATTGAGGGGCAATGCCGGGACCCAGTTTGATCCCGATATTGTGGATATTTTATTGAAGGACACGGTGACGCTGTAATAGATTAATTATCTGCAGGTCAATCAAAGGCCGTCCCCAAAACATGCTAATAAACAGGAACTAACGAGTATCTTTTAGCCTGATATTCTATCAGGGAAATCCATCCTCCCTTATAGATAATCTATGGATATTATGAATAGAATAAATCCTAATATATGAACAATGGATTCCATTGTAAAATCTTGGGCTCAAGAACATTTCGCTTTACAAGAAATCTATACATTGCTACATATGAAATTACCATTGTCAGAAAAAAAAGAGGAATTAAATAAATCATATGACCAGCCCTACAACAATCCATGCGAATATTGGCGTGCCCAGATGATCATGGTGATATACCCTCCTCAATTTTAACCAATGGCTGTCCATTCAAGTACATTAACTCTTTTTCCAAGACATTTTTTAGAATTTTCTTTTTCTGTGCGGTCAGGTTTTGGTTTTGTTCTAACGATTCAATTGTTCTTTTGCATTCATCTTTTGCAGATTTATAGTATTTATACTTCTCATTAGAATCAACCACAGAATCTGCCAAATCTTTATATGTCAATGCAATAATTAAATTAGTATCGAATAGTTCCTCTCCCTTGATGTCTAAATCTCGCGATAATTTGTAGTACCAGATAGCCTCTTTATATTTTTTGTCTTTATAGTGATCATACCCTAATGTCTTATAGGATATATAAATACGGGGAGATAACTCAGACGCCTTTATAATGTTGTTCTTATAGTCCTTGTATCTGATTATTTAAGATGAGCCGACTATTGCAAAAAAATATACATTCTGGTTTATAATATAAGCTAATTGCAGAGATTAGGTCTGCATTAATGATAATTGATAAACTTTTACGTGCATTTTGCTGGTTTGTAAAAGCGAGTAAATGCATACTTTGACTATGCAAAACAATAACTTAAACAAACCTGATTCTGTTTTGCTAACTAACTGTCTGCCCGATGGGTTGGTGGTTAACCGAACGTGGCTTAAAATAAAGGGATTTGAGCGCACGGCCGTGGATTACTTTGTCAGGTCCGGCAAGTTGGAGCGGGTTGGACATGGCGTTTACCGCCGCCCCGGTCCACCCTTAAAGTGGGAGCATCTGGTCTACTCGCTTCAGGAATTGGGCAGTCCGGCGCATGTTGGCGGGCGTTCGGCTCTTGACCTGAAGTGCATGGCCCATTACTTGCCACTGTGTGGCATGCAGACTGTTGAGCTTTATGGAGTAAACAAGCTGCCTGGTTGGCTGAGCGAATTGCAGGCGCCGGTCAAACTTGTTGCCCGGGGAATGGGGGGGATAGATGAACTTCCATCTGATGCCTTAACCACACGTCCCTTTGGTCACTGGGATTGGCTATTGCGTTTTGCCACGGTGGAACTTGCTTTATTTGAAGTGCTGGGAAAAATCCAGGATGAATCCGGATTTTCGCTGGCAGATAAATATTTTGAGAGTGCTACCACCTTGCGTCCCAAACTGTTGAATAGTCTTTTGCAGGTGTGCAGGCAGATCAAAACCAAACGTCTTTTTTTATGGTTTTCAGACAGGCATCGCCATGCATGGCGAAACAAATTAAACATAGACAATGTAGACCTTGGAAGCGGTAAACGAATGATAGTAAAAGGCGGCGCACTGGATAAAACCTATGCCATGACCGTCCCCCGTTCAATGACAGGAGAACAGGATGCTGGCAACATATTCTGATCAGGTTCATTTGCTGATATCAATATTACCGCATGTGGCAAAAGAGCGATGCTTTGCGCTTAAAGGGGGAACGGCGATTAATCTATTTGTGAGAAACATGCCGCGTCTATCGGTAGATATTGATCTCTCATATCTGCCAGTGGAAGATCGTAATACCAGCCTGAAAAATATTGATACAGCTCTTATTAGTATTGAAACGAGTATCCGCAAGGCCATACCGGGAAGCATTATTAATAAAAGTAATCTGACTGGAACAAGTTATTGTATCCGATTACTGATTTCTCAGGGTGATTCCAGGATCAAAGTGGAAGTAACACCAGTATTACGCGGCAGTGTTCATCTACCACAGGAAAAAGAATTGTCTGCAAACGCAGAAAAAGAATTTGGCTATGCCAGAATGCAACTATTGAGTTTTGAAGACCTGTACGCTGGAAAGCTTTGCGCAGCACTGGACAGACAACATCCGAGAGACCTTTTTGATATTCACTATTTATTGAATAATGAAGGTATTACTGAGAGCATAAAGAATACGTTTCTGGTTTATTTGATCAGCCATAATCGTCCTATCGCTGAGTTGCTTGCCCCCAGACCTCAGGACATAAGTGGACTGTATGATTCTGAGTTTAAGGGCATGACATATGAAGATGTTAGTTTGGAGGAGCTTTATAAAACCAGGGATATGATAGTTGAGAAGATACATAAAGGATTAAATGAAAATGATCGTCAGTTTCTACTTTCATTAAAAGAAGGAACACCGAAATGGGAATTGTTTGCTTTTCCGGAGGCAGCTTCATTACCGGCAGTAAGATGGAAGCTCCAGAACATAGGCAAGATGACTTCACAAAAGAAAAAAGAAGCATTGCGTAAGCTTGAAGATGTTTTATCCAGAAAATAACATGTTTAATTTGTATTTATAATATTTCGATATTAAATATAGAGTATAGATAACACTT
>JAUVPO010000267.1 GCA_030598625.1 Deferribacteres bacterium
ACGCATATACTTGAGATAGCCGAGCAGATGTGCGACAGGATGGCGATCATCCACAGGGGAAAGGTCATCTCAACCGGCACTTCCGGGGACCTGAGACAACAGGCGCATTCTCCTGAAAGCGGTCTTGAACAGGTCTTTTTGCGGTTGACCGGCGGAGAGGACGTTGTCAACATTATCAAAGAATTAAAGGCGTAATACACAATATCAATGAAAGAGCTTATCGCGATATTTTCGCCTCAATGGTGGACATTCAAGAACCGGCTTCTCCGTTCTGACTGGACGGCATATGTGAAATCCGATTCATTCTGCTCATGGGCGCGGGTTTCTGGGCCGGTGCGCTTCACTTCCTGACAGGTATATTAACAAGGCTTCAGGGCATGGAGGCCAATATCGGGAATATTATAGCCTTAAAAGGACTATCGCTTCTTCTTATGCTCGTGTTTTTCCTTTTGATATTCAGCAGCCTGCTTTCGGGTATAAACAGTTTTTACCTTTCCCATGATCTGCCGGTCCTTCTTTCTTCTCCAATATCGTGGGACAATATTTATCTTTCCAAATGGCTGGAGACGGCCGTTAAGTCTTCCTGGATGATACTATTCGCGATCTTGCCTGTGTTTATAGCTTTTGGGGTGTTTTTCAAAGCTGCGGTCGGTTATTACCTCGTACTGTTCCTCGCACTTGTGATGTTTGTATTGATACCCGCCAGCCTGGGAATATTTACGGGTATTTTTATCATGGCGGTTGTGCCTGCAAAGCGCGCTAAAAACATATTTCTGATTTTAGGCCTGTTAATATTGATTATACTGTTCATGCTTTTCAGGTTCTTGAGACCTGAGCGTTTTGCCAATCCCGAATGGTTTGCCAACATGACCATTTTTCTTTCTGAAATGAAACTGTCGGTATCCGTATTCCTTCCAAGCATGTGGGTAACTGAGACATTGACGCCTTTTTTTGACGCGAAGGGAGGAGCGCCCATTTTTTTTATGCTCCTGCTGCTTTTTACATCGCTCGTCTTAATTATTTTCGGGAACTGGATTTTTAACGCATTTTACTATAGAGGGCTTGTAAAGGCGCAGCAAACGCAAAGGCCGTGGCTTACGATGTCTGAGGACATGCGGAAAGGCTTTAATGTAAAATCTTTATATTTTAAGCTGTTAAGATTATTTTCATTCTTTCTTGGGGGTAGCAGCCGGGCGTTTATTGAAAAGGATTTCACAACCTTTTTCCGAAGTATCGGCCAGTGGTCGCAGATACTCCTGCTTTTTGCCATAATTATTATCTATCTCTTCAGTATAAAGGCGCTGCCGGTTGAGTGGAGTGAGTACCTGAGTTTAAAACTGAGGTATATAATTTCTTTTTTTAATATAGGGCTGGTCGGATTTGTTATTACTGCCGTAGCGTCCCGCCTTGTATTGCCTTTGGTGGAAAATGAAGGGGCGGCGTTCTGGATAGTAAGGGTTTCGCCGGTCAGCATGCGCAGATTTCTCTGGAGCAAGTTCTTTATTGCCTTTTTACCTCTTCTTGTTCTGTCTCAGACACTTATTGTCGTTTCCAATATATTCCTCGGGGTCAAGGAGTGGTTCATGTTGCTGGGCGCCGGCACCTGTTTGGCGCTTGTCGCTTCAATAACCGGGCTTGCGGTCGGAACAGGGGCGTATAATGCGGGATTTTCACCCGGGGATACGGGCAGAGAGCAGACAGGCTTCAAGGGAGTGGCCTACATGCTGTCGGCCTTTGCGGTTATTATAATCACCATTTTGCTTGAGATCATTCCTTCCGCGGGCATGTTCCTGACAGAAATAAGCAAAACGGCCTTGACCCTCAAGGGATGGACAATTATTGGTTTATTGTTTTTAATGGTTTTTGTCCTGAATGCCTTTGTCCTCTGGCTTGCAATGAAAATGGGCGAGAAAAAGCTTCTCGCGCTGGAATGATATTGTTTTTCAGGCCTTGGCCCGCGGACTAAAAGTTTTTATTGTTGTTGCAATCTATTGCGAAAATATCATCAAAAACCCGTGTGCCTGCAATACCCGTGGCTCTTGCGATAAAGCAGTCAGGCTGGGCAACAGTTACACCATCGTAAGGGACTGCAACAGGTGTTGGGAGGGCGTCAGTCAATAGCACATAAGTATATTGCGCCCCCGCCCCCGGCGTGAAACCCGGGAAATCAGCAAGGGTGGTTGTATAAGCGCCCCTTTCAGCAAAGCGCTGTTCCTGAAACATTCTCAGGGATTCAAGGCTGGAATAAGCCTCGGAACGGGATGCCTTTTTACTTGATCCTATATATGATGTTACGGCAACCGTGCCGAGGATTGACAGTACCGCCATAACAACAAGAAGCTCGGTAAGTGTAAAGCCCTTATTTCCGTTTTTAGTATGCATTTTTTATCCCTTCCCTGAAAGACCGGGAGGGGGATTGGTCCCCCTCCCTTAAATTATCTATAAGGTTAATGTGATTATTCCGCAGTAACGAGGGTGCTGACCATCAATTCTGCACTGCCGGAATCATTTCCGCCAGGGCCGTTACTGGTTCCGATAACCCTGATCGAATTTCCAGTGGCTGCTCCTGCAGGCGGTGCCTGGGAGGAGAGCGTTACCTTGCAAAAATTACCCATTGTGTTTGCTGGTATGTCGGCTG
Source organism: Deferribacteres bacterium (assembly GCA_030598625.1). Taxonomy (GTDB): domain Bacteria; phylum Nitrospirota; class Thermodesulfovibrionia; order UBA6902; family UBA6902; genus JAUVPO01. Next base: position 2,639 of record JAUVPO010000267.1, read on the forward strand.
TGAACCAAAAAAGAACGCCAGGACCACCGACGCACGCTCCCATGCCGGCCCAAGGTGATGCTTCAACGCCGTTCATTCCGG
>JAUVPO010000222.1 GCA_030598625.1 Deferribacteres bacterium
ATATATCACAGAATAAACAGCTTATATGCTTATTTTCATCGAGGATATATTCCATCCGCCATGGCGCCCAAAGTCTCTTCATATCACCTCCTAAAAACCTTACGTTTCCATTTAGTCGATTTTATTTCTCCTACCGGCAACTTTACAACTAATCCTGCTTAAGTTTCTGAATCACTTTTCGCATATCTTCCCATGTCAGCTGTTTGTCGCCCCGATTTCTTAACAGATATGCCGGATGGAAAGTAGGCATTACGGGAATATCATTATAATAAAAAAAACTTCCCCTGGCTTTGCTTATAGGAATATTTATCCTGAGAAGGGCCTGCGTTGAAATTCTGCCAAGACAGACAATTACGCCGGGATTGACTATTTCTATCTGTTTCTCAATAAAAGGTCTGCATGCCATGATCTCATCTTCTTCGGGGTTCCTGTTATAAGGAGGCCTGCATTTAACAATATTGGCTATATAAACTTCTTCACGTTTCATCTTCAGTTTTATTATCAATCTTGTGAGAAGCTTTCCTGCTTCACCTACAAAAGGCCTTGACTGAATGTCTTCATCTTTGCCGGGACCCTCGCCGATGAACATCAGCCCTGCGTCAGGGCATCCTTCACCGAAAACAACGTTCTTGCGATGTTGTGAAAGCTTACACCTCTGACATTCGCCGATCTGCCGTCTCAGGTCCTCCAGGGCATTTTCTTTGGATTGAGCAGCCCCGGTTTTTTTCAGTGAAAATTTTTCAATATCAACTCTTTTCACCGGCAGATATTCAAAGCCGAGTTCATCATAAAACTCCATCGCCTTTTGCAGTTTCGTTATTATTTCGGTTTTATTACGCATAATCATTTGTCACTATTGCCTAAATTGAATGATCTAAATTCATAAAGTCACAGAGACTCCCCGTCTCTGGATGCACAAAGCAGGTGAAAAAACACATAGCAATGCATTAGCGCAGACTTTAACCTGCATTAAAAATTACCGGATTTCAAGTGAAAAATTAAGTACAGCGGCAATAACTCCTGTTTTTTATCACATCATGAATTTTTGGACCTGTTTTGCACATTATATCAACTATCTCGTTATTCTCCCCATTTAAGTTTGGTCCTTAAAATCTTAAAATAATCCCTGTCGTGCAAAACCAGAAATTTTGTTTTATAATCCGCTTTTTTAATTCGCACCGAATCAGCTATTTTCAAAGGGAAGCCCGCCTGTCCGTCAAGCGTCAGATAGACATCTTCCCCGCTTTTAATTTTGATCTCCAATGTAAATATATCCGGCAGCACAATCGGCCTGCTCGTCAGCGTATGGGGACAAATCGGGGTCATTAAAAAAGATTCAAGCGTCGGATAAAGAATGGGGCCTCCCGCTGAAAGTGAATGGGCGGTAGAGCCGGTTGGGGTCGATATAATCAGTCCGTCAGCCCTGATAGTGCTTATATATTGTTTATTAATGTTGATGTCAAGTTCAACCATACGTGAGAGAGCGCTTTTGTTTAAAACAACGTCATTCAACGCATTGTGCTGAACAATTCTCTTTCTTTCCCTATAGACATCGGCCGACAACATGATCCTTTCTTCAAAACAGCATTTTTCAGAAAAAATCATTTCAATATTGCCGCGTACTTCATCCCTGCTTAACTCGGTAATAAAGCCGAGACCACCGAGATTAACTCCGAGTATCGGAATACCCAGATTTCCGACAAGCCTTGCCACGCCCAGAAGCGTGCCGTCTCCGCCAAAAACAATAATGATATCGGCCATCGAAGGTATATCCTTCCTCTGATAACCCTTGATCTTCAGGACCGAGGCCACTTCGCTTTCAACAAAGAATTCACTCCCCCTGCCTTCCAGCAACCGTAATAGTTCCCTGACGGCTTCTATAGCTTCAGGTTCGCCTTTTTTTGCTACAACGCCTATTCTTCTCATAAATACATCTTCACTTCATCTGATTATCCACCCTGCACGGACCACGCCTTATCTAACCGGACGGGCAGCTCTCACTGTCTTGATTATATTTAATAACGATTTCTCTACTATCCTCCCCTTTATAGTTAAGATAAACCCTGATGCTCCTGTCGGGAATTTCCGCCTCGGCCCTCTCAGCCCATTCAATTACAGCTATGCCTTCTGTCCCCAGATATTCTTGCAGGCCAAGGCCGTGAACTTCATCAGAATTCACCCTGTAAAGGTCGATATGATAAAAAGGAATTGTCGTGTCATATTCCGCGATAATAGTAAAACTTGCGCTGGTTATGTCCTGCTCCGGGATTCCCAAAGCTGAAGCAATCCCCTTGACCATCATTGTCTTGCCGGAACCGAGTTCACCGTAAAGGCAGACAACATCTCCACATTTCAGTCTTTCTCCGAGGGTACGGCCAATATCTTTTGTCTCGGATTCATTCCTGCTCTGGAAATTCATTTTGTCATGGCTTTGACCACATCCGCCTTACCGATTATACCGACAACCCTGCCGTCCCTCAAGACCGGAAGAAGGTGAATATTTTTTTCCGACATTATCGTTGCAATTTCCTCAAGAGTCGTTTCTTCAGTTAATGATACGATCGCTTTATTACATATTTCATCCACCGTAGCAGCTACCATTTTTTTTATGTCCTCCTCCACCTTTCCGGAATCAAGGAGAAAATAAGCGTCAAAAAGCCTGATTACCGTTGGAATATGCAGGCGTTTATTCTTCTTTATGAGGTCATTCTCTGTTACTACGCCGACAAGATGATTCGCGTCATCTACAACCGGTGTGCCACTAATTTTATGCTCTATCAATAACCTTGCCAGCTCTTCCACGGTAGCTTCAGGCTTCACCGTAATGACATCTTCAGTCATTATATCTTTTGCTTTTAGCATGTTCCCTCCTTATAAATCGTCCAACCCGCCTAATCGGTCACCTATTCTACCACATTCCGATAAAACCACCCTGTCGTCCCGCGGCATCCTTTGAAAACCTGTAAGAATAAAATTTATCCGGTCCACAAAAAGTGCATTCATCAGACTGCCAGATATTTTCCCGTGGAATACCGGCGTTTAACGCCTGGATCTTATTTGCAGTCGAAAGGTCAACAAAAAATTTTTCACCCTGCTTCCTGTAATAATTCCCTTCACCTGTTGCTTTCTGCACTTCAGTCTTAACATCTTCCCCGACTTCGTAACTGCACTGTCTGATGCTCGGGCCGATGGCAACCGATATATTTTCAGAGGAACACCGGAATCTATTTTTCATTATTTCTATTGTATTTTTTAAAATCTGTTTTGCGGTCCCTCTCCATCCTGCATGGACGGCGCCTATCACTTTATTGCCTCCATCATATAGAAGGACCGGCACACAATCAGCAACCAGTATCCCGATTAATATATTTTCTCTATCAGTTACAACCGCATCCGCGACAACAGGTTCAAATCGCGCTTCAAGAACATGTATTTTGCCGGTATGTTTCTGGACCGGCAAATAAATTTTATCTTCGGGTATATCAAATTCTTTAGACAGGGCTGCGCCAATGAACTCATTGTTATTATTGAAAATTCTGGTAGTAAAAAAAGCCCTGATATTTGATGAGTCGATATTCAGAGGCTTTATAACTGTTCCCATGTCTTAAAAGCCCCCGGCATTGCCCTGATAATATCCGACGCTATCAATGAGCGCCGCCCTTTCC
>JAUVPO010000203.1 GCA_030598625.1 Deferribacteres bacterium
AAGTATTTTCTGCCTGACTCCCTCAAGATCTACCCTTTTCTCAAATTTCGCCTGTGTGCTCAGAACAACCTCGTACTGTTCATCATAATCCTGTTTTTCAGCATTCTCGAATAAATGTTCGTAGTTTTTTACAATTCTTTCCCCTTCAGGAGACCCTATCTGAACAAAAAAACTGTCACCCAGGTCAGTAAGCTGTACGTCAAAACCGGATTCAAGGAAAGGCCCGGTACCGAGGCTGTTGCAAAAACATGTGGCAGCGGGGTTATTACAGCCAAGAGAAATAAAAATAACATTCTTCCTTTTCGACATATAATAGCTGTCCTGAAACTTCTTGTTAGGATGCGCCCGGTCATAAGACAATTCGGTCTTACCGCCGAAGAACCTGTCAATCAGTTTAAATGCAGATATATCGCACGGTCTCACACCGAATATGATCCTTTTATTACTGCCCCGCAAATCTTTGACTTTTCTCCCCGAATATTCAAACATCTCTTCCACTTGTGGAAAGACGAATTCCTTAGGCAGAGGCGTTGGCGGGTCACAGTCAATACTTATTTCGTGAATCTGATCAACAGTCTTGAATACAAAATCCCCTTCAATGCCTTTCATCGGGCCGATCAGCTCCATTTCTTTTTTTAACTGGCGGAGCCAGTATGACAAATAGTTCTTATTTAATACGAGATCATTTTTCATGAGACAGTTCCATCTTTACCGCACATACCTTATATTCAGGAATTTTTGCATGAGGATCCAGAGCAGGATTCGTCAACAAATTAACAGACGCTTCATGAAAGTGGAAAGGGATAAAAATTGTGCCCCTGATGATATTGTCCGTAACGTGTGCAATGGCCTCTATACTGCCCCTTCTCGTCGAAACTCTTATTTTCGCCCTGTTTACGATGCCGAGGAGTTTTGCATCTTCACCGTTAATTTCCACCATGCACTCGGGCTGCTCTCTCTCAAGTGTTACGGTCCGGCGTGTCATTGTCCCTGTGTGATACTGGAAATAGTTTCTTCCCGTTGTAAGTACAAAAGGATAATGTCTATCAATCTGCTCATCAGGGGGGACATAATGGACTGGGATAAAGACACCGAGACCCCGTGTAAAATTTTTTCTGTGTAAAAAAGGCGTTCCGGAATGATTAACATCCGTGCACGGCCATTGCAGGCCGAAACAACGATCAAGCCGGTGGTGAAGCACACCCCTGTATGAAGGCGTAAGAAGGGCTATTTCCTCCATTATCTCATGCGCGGCATTATAATCCATTGCATAGCCCATATGTTTCGAGAGATTACAGATTATCCGCCAGTCAGGCATTGACTCTCCAAGCGGTTCAACCGCCCTCATTATTTTCTGCACCCGTCTCTCGGTATTGGTAAACGTACCGTTCTTCTCGGCAAAACTCGCGGCAGGAAGAACGACATGCGCAAGACGTGCGGTTTCGGTCATGAAGATATCCTGCACAACAAGTAATTTAAGCCTTTGAAGCGCTTTTTGGGTATGAGATGAGTCCGGGTCTGAAATAACGGGATTTTCACCCATAATGTACATTGCCTGCAGTTTATTTTTTAAAGAGGCGTTCAACATCTCCATAAGGGTAAGGCCGGGTCTTTTGGGAAGATCGGTTCCCCATGTTGAAGCAAATTTTTTCCGGGCATTGATATCCATAACTCTTTGATAACCTGTATAAACCTCCGGAAGCGCGCCCATATCGCAAGCGCCCTGCACATTATTCTGCCCCCTTAAGGGATTTAGCCCCGAGATAGCGTGCCCCACATGCGCAGTCAGCATCGTAAGGTTGGCACAGGCACGCACATTATCCACGCCTGTAATATGCTGTGTTATCCCCATTGCAAAAAACAGCATGGACCTGTTCTCAAGCGCGTATATCCTGGCAACTCTTTTTATGTCATCTGCGGGGACTCCTGTTATGGCTTCACCTGTTTCGGGCGGATAATGTTTTACGACCTTTTCAAATTCATCAAAGTTTTTTGTCCTCCTTTTCACGAACGCTATATCTACCAGCCCTTCGTTAATAATCACATTCATTATGCTGTTCAACAATGCCACGTCGGTGCCGCTTCTGTGGCTTAGATGGACATGTGCCAGTTCAGCGAGCATGTTTTTTCTTGGATCTGCTACGATCAATATAGCCCCCCTGTTGACGGCATCAAGCATATGCATGGCTATCATGGGATGCTGTTCCGTGGTGTTGGAGCCTATTACAAACAGAACCTTGGCATCAACTATCTCACTTATTGAGTTTGTCATCGCCCCGGAGCCAAAAGCGCCCGCGAGACCGCCTACGGTTGACGAGTGGCAAAGCCTTGCGCAGTGGTCAATATTATTGGTTCCGATTACCGCCCTCGCGAATTTCATCATCAGGTAGTTTTCCTCGTTCGTGCATTTTGCGGAACTGAGGATACCTATGGCGTCAGGGCCTGAGGCCCCTTTTATTTCGGATAATCCTTTCGCGATATAATCAAGCGCCTCATCCCAGGAGGCCCTTTTAAACGAGTTCTTCTTTCTTATAAGAGGATATTTGAGCCTGTCAGGATGCTGGACAAATTCATGGCAGTTCCAGCCTTTCACGCAGAGACTGCCTTTATTTACCGGATGACTTCGGCTCGGTGAAACACCAACTATACAGCCTTTATTGACGTGAAGATAAAGGCCGCATCCACAGCCACAGTAAGGACATATTGTGGGAATTTTATCCATCTTGGAATTTTACTTCAATTTCATGCCAAACACAAGCCGGCCCTTTCTCCTCTTTTTTAACAGACCTGTGTTTGATGTTTTTTTTTGTAAAATCTCTCCACAGTCATTATGATTGACAGTGCAAAATATTTTAATTATTTCAGAACACTGTTTGTGTGTCTTGCTCACTAAAACTTATTGGACCGCCATTTCATATTATGGAAAACAATTTATCCCCGCTCTTCTGGATCATCGGCAGCAGCATACTGATGTGTGCTCTTGCCCTGATTGGAGTAACCACCCTTTCCCTGAAAGAAGCGGCTTTAAAGCGCCTCCTGCTCCCTCTGGTAGCCCTGTCTGCCGGATCGCTGCTGGGCGGCGCCTTTTTTCACATGATCCCGGAGGCAGTTGAAAAAACAGGGGCCGAGTTGTCTGTCTATATTTATGTTGCGGCAGGAAATTTTATTTATATAGGTGCCTCTGATCTTATTCCCGAGGTGAATAAACATTGCGGTCTGGCAAGAAACATTTTGCATTTTACTTGTTTCAGCATCGGGCTGCTCATTTTGTTGGGACTTCGGATCGTATTTCATGACTGATACTATTAATTTTCGAGAAAGAAAGGATCATACTTTCTGGTAAAATCCACAATGCACTATAAATATATTCCACTTTTTTTATTTTTTTTGGTTGTCGCCTTTTTTATGCCGTCATCAGTCATTGCCGAAGATGATACCAACGAAGTCTTTCTGCTTGAAAAAGGCGACAAGCTGCTGGCCTTTTCCGGCCATGAAAACAACTGGTTTGAGCAGCGTCTGCGGCCCGGGGAAATTGTCGTAAAAAGTAAGTTTGATGGCAATGTTGCCATCGCCTATACCAACTTGCGGATTTTTGGTTTCAGCGCCTATACCGGCAGGTGGGTTGAAGAGAAGCTGCGTATCAAGGAAATCGTTTCCAGTATTGATGCCAATGGCAATGTCGGCACAGCCATAACCGATATCAGGGCTCTTGGCTTCAGTGCCAGGACCGGCGTTTGGATTGAAAAACAGTTTCGCATAGGGAATTAATGGTTTTTTTCTATAATAGAAGAAAAATATGGAAATAATTCTCAAAAAGAATAGTATTTTTGGTCCTTGAGTTTTTTAAACCAAAATAACCGAATTACATGATCTATAACTTTCGCAAAATATTTCTCATATTCTTGCTCATTGCCCTTTTGTTCTTTGTCCATGACAGG
>JAUVPO010000013.1 GCA_030598625.1 Deferribacteres bacterium
ATACAACGATAGGTTTCTGTGTCAATGGCGATATTAAAGAAATCCTCCGGGTAAAGACAATAATCGGGGGCCGGGACATCGAAGAGTACTCATATATTCTAAGAGGCTTCATTCAGCGTCATAAGAAGCAGAAACCGGAGGGCGCCGCTGTATGTTCGGTAGTGCCTGAAATTACCCCCTTAATTACGGGCTCTGTCAAAGAGAGCTTCGGGATAGAGCCGGTAAATGTAACTCATAAAACAAGAACCAATGTAAAATTTCTTATAAAAAATATTGAGGAACTGGGGGCGGACAGAATTGCCAATGCGGTTGCCGCCCGTAACCTTTATAAAGGAAATATAATTGTTGTAGATTTTGGAACTGCGACCACCTTCAGCGTGCTTACTGAAGAGGGAGAATTCATGGGCGGGGTCATAATGCCGGGGATCGGCCTGTCATTTCATTCACTCGCTAAAAAAACGGCAAAGCTGCCCCTGGTTGAATTAATCGCCCCTGATAAAGTATTAGGAAAAAACACAGTGGAAAACATACTGTCCGGTGTGATTTTGGGACATGCAGGCGCTGTAGAAAGGATTATCAGGGATTTAGAAAAAGAAACAGGCAAAGAATACCTGATTCTGGCAACAGGCGGTCTTGCCGATTCAGTGAAGTCTCACATAAAGACAATTGACTTTGTCAATCCTTTTTTGACCCTGGAAGGTCTGAGATTTATTTATGAACTGAATTCAAAGAAATAATTGCTTAATTTGAATTTGTTGCACAAAAAACAATCTCCGGAAAGGAGACAATAATTATCAGGAGGTCAACTTATGAAAATTGAACGTATACTTTTTCCAACGGATTTTTCAGAAGGCGCGGCGCATGCGCTGCGTTATGCAGTGGATTTAACAAAACGCTATAATGCGAAGCTTTACGTCCTTCATGTAATTTATGATTTTGCAAAGGCGACGGGGTCCCATATACCGCACATTTCCGCTGACGAGCTTTACAAGGAGATGAACGAATGGGCAATAAAAGAAATAGACAAATCCTGTATAGAAGATATCAGGGAGCTTCCGGATGTTGATAAAAAAGTTTTGGAAGGAATCCCGTATGAAGAGATAATCAAGTATGCCGAAAAGGAAAAAATCGATATGATAGTAATTGGAACATACGGACGGTCCGGCCTCGAGAGATTCATCTTCGGAAGCACCGCTGAAAGGGTTGTCAGGAGAGCGCCATGCGCCGTATTGACGGTAAGAGTGCCGGAGCACAGAGAGGGCTGATTGAAAAGTCCCGGCCCATGAAGGTATATCTTTCCGAAAATGCCTTTATGGGCTGCATAGTCATATCTATTTTATCACACCTGCTATTCGCGGGTTTGTTGGGGATAACATCTTCCTCCAGACAGACATCGGCGCCGATATTCAACGTTGACATTGTCAGTCCCCTTGAGGACCGAATACCAACCGCCTTAAAAAAGATACCACTGCTTATGGGAAACAGGGAACCGGCTATAGTTAAACAACGTCCGGATTATCACAAGAAACAAATACTACCGGATACATTATATGGTGAAGGGGCAGGATTGTCTCCACAAGTAAGTGATAAGCAGGGAAGCTTAAAACGCCCGGATAGAGCAGACGATCATTCCCTGATGCCGCCGGCATTTCTGTTTGATAAAAAAACAATAGAAAAATTTGCCCGGAAAGGCTCTCCTGCACGCAAGGGTCTTACATTTGATACGTCCGGATTTAAACACAGGGGATATATGAGAATGTTAAAAGAAAAAATAGAAGGCATATGGAAGTATCCTGAGGAAGCGGCAAGACTCGGATTGTCCGGGGACCTCTATATGAAATTCTCTATCAAGAGCAACGGGGAGATCGGTGAGATTGAGCTTCTCAGAACATCCGGTTACAGTGCCCTCGATGAAGCCGCGGCAAAGGCGCTTAAAGATGCCGAACCTTACTGGCCATTGCCTGAAAACTGGGAGAAAGAGACCCTCGAAATAAAGGGACATTTTATATATATACTCGGAAGAACGTATGTTATGTAACTTGTCAGATGATCAACCGATAGAGATATGAACTCATATCAAAATATATAAATGCTATAATAATGGCTGACTTATGAAACTTATAAACCTGATGGAATGGCAGGACATCTTCGATATCCTGATTGTAACAATAATTATTTACAGGGGGCTTTTGATAATTAAGGGTACAAGGGCCGCCCAGATGCTTATCGGTCTGTGTGTCCTGTTTATAGCGCTTCTTTTTTCAAAACATTTAGGTCTTTACACGATAGACTGGATCATTCAGAGCTTGTGGGCGCAGATAGTCCTTGCCCTTATCATATTGTTCCAGCCGGAGATCCGAAAGACACTGGCACAGGTGGGTGAGACGCGTTTTTTGCCATCCTTTGCCTCCGCGGAAGGATTGAGGTCCCTTGAAGAGATCGTGAAGGCCTCTGTCTCTCTTGCCAGTAAAAAAATCGGCGCCTTAATCATTATAGAAAAGGAAACGAACCTTAAAGATTTTATTGAAATGGGGACACAGCTTGACGCCAGGGTATCCCGTGAATTGCTTTTAAGTATCTTCCATCCTTCATCTCCTATTCATGACGGAGCTATTATTGTCAGGGGAAACCGTGTTATTGCGGCGGGGTGTTTTCTGCCTCTGACTTTGAGCGCCCATGTATCGAGGGCGTTCGGCACCAGACACAGGGCGGGAATCGGTTTGACGGAAGAAACGGATGCTGTTGTCATAATAATTTCCGAAGAAACAGGCAGCATTACTGTTGCAGTGGGAAACAGGGTGGAAAAAAGTGTGGATATCGGATCTCTAAGAGACTTTCTTACTGAAAACTTTATCTCGTCAAAGGAAAAGAAGAAATGATAAGAGATTTTTTTGCGACAAATATATGGCTAAAATTGATCTCTCTCTCACTGGCAATCGCCCTCTGGCTTTTTGTTATATTGAGCGGGATCACGGAGATTATCATAAGTGCCCCGGTTACTTATATAAATATTCCTTCAGACCTTAAGGTCTTAGACTCTCCGAAGTCGGTTAGCGTCGGCATCGAAGGGCGGGAAAAAATCATTGAAAAGCTTAAACAGAATGAAATAAGAGCGGTTATTGATCTGAGCGGGGTAGAGGCAGGAAGGACTTCTTTCCCTGTTTCCAAAGATAATATTAATTTGCCGGGGGCGCTCCTTGTCACCAGCATAGCGCCTGGGGCGATCAACTTAACAATCAGAGAGCGACAAGAACCTGAAAACAAGGTTATATCAAGTCCATAAAATTCCGGTTTATGCCGGATGCCGGTAAAACTGAAAAATCGCATCCGTTAATCCATGTAAAGAATTTTTTGAGTTATAAAGATATTGAGGAGACTGAATAATGGCTAAAAGAAAAAGTACGGTGAAACTATTTGGCACAGACGGTATAAGGGGCAAGGCCAATCATTATCCAATGACAGGAGAGATCGCGTTCGAGGTCGGAAGGGCGGCGGCTTATGTGCTCAATAAAAAACACGGCCTCAACAAGATCCTCATAGGAAAAGATACCAGGCTTTCCGGTTATATGCTGGAAAGCGCGCTTACATCCGGGATATGTTCCATGGGTATGCATGTAGTGCTTGTCGGGCCCATGCCGACTCCCGGGATTGCGTTTGTTACAAGAAGCTTGAGGGTCGATGCCGGCGTTGTCATCTCTGCATCACATAACCCTTATGATGACAACGGTATAAAGTTCTTTTCTTCTGAAGGCTTTAAACTTCCTGATAGCATTGAACACCGGATAGAAAAAGCAATGTTTTCCCAAAAGCTTGAGAAAATCAGACCTGAAGGAAGGGAAATAGGCAAGGCTTATAGAGTAGATGACGCGGCAGGCAGGTATATTGAATATATAAAGTCAACATTCCCAAAGGGCAGGACACTCGAAGGCCTGAAAATTGTCGTTGACTGCAGCAACGGTTCAGCTTACAAGATTACTCCTTATGCCCTCAATGAACTGGGGGCCGATGTTATTCCGATCAATGACGCACCTGATGGAATAAATATAAACGCCGATTGCGGGGCCGCTCATCCGGAAGCTATGCAAAGGGCGGTTTTGGAGCATAAGGCGGATATCGGAATCGCTCATGACGGCGATGCCGACAGGACAATCCTTTGTGATGAAAAAGGGGAGATAGTAGATGGTGACAAGATAATGGCGGTATGCGCCATGGATATGAAAAAAGACGGGAAACTGAAGGGTAACACTGTTGTTGCTACTGTTATGAGCAATATAGGTTTTGAACTGTTTTTGAAGAAGTCGGGAATAAAAGTTGTAAGGACAAAAGTCGGCGACAGATACGTGGTTGAAGAAATGCTTAAAAGGAATTGCAACCTTGGAGGCGAACAGTCAGGGCACATAATATTTCTAGACTACAATTCAACAGGAGACGGACCGATAACAGCGCTGCAGGTGCTGTCGGCAATGTGCAGAAGGGAAAAAAGTCTTTCGGAACTCGTTTCTTGTATCCCGATTTATCCCCAGGTACTCGTAAATGTGCATGTGAGGAAATTAAAAAACATGGAAGATTTTCCCGACATTACATCAGCCATAAAAAAGGCCCGGAAAAAGCTTAACAGCGGCAGGATTCTCGTGAGACCTTCCGGGACCGAACCAAAGATCAGGGTAATGGTTGAGGGAGATAATATGGACAATATAACCGCAATAGCCGAGGACGTCGCTGAAGTAATTAAAGCTAATATGAAATGAAAAAAGAGGGGAATCCACATCTGTCCGGGATAAGTATCTTAAGAGGCTGAATACCTCACAAACACAATGAATCGACGGATATTGAAATGTTAGACCTTATTTTGCCTGATAAAATTTAAGGCAATGCTGACGTATGAAGGCAAGCCGTAATCCGTACTTGAGGAGTCGCATTGTGTTTATTCGGCATCCAGCCTCAAGATTCATGATTATTTTGGACGGCAGTGAGAAACATTATTGACGCAACCGGGCGGTAAATTTGACTTTTCAGGCAGTTCTACAGTATCTTATACTTGTCGCGGGGTGGAGCAGTTTGGTAGCTCGTCGGGCTCATAACCCGAAGGTCGGAGGTTCAAATCCTTCCCCCGCTACCATTTAGAATCAAGGGCTTACGGTCTTCCGTGAGTCCTTTTTTCATGCCAAAGGTGGTAAAATCACCCCATTTGTCTATCCTTTTCCGACAAATTGCCGGATCGATCCATAAATCCTAAGGCCGGGCAGGGAAGAACACATAATATTTTCTGTCTTGCTGAGTTATCAATTTGCCTATACGGCTATCTCTAAATTGATCTTGTCATATTTAACAACCGGCGTAGACTTTCTCTTTCCTGCCTCTATGACTATGAATCCGACACGCTCAAGATGCTTAACATCATCAGCAACATTTTTGATGTCTCTTTTTGCAAACCTGGCAAGCTCATTGATGGAAGACGGCTTCTTTGTCTTGATAATATGAAGCAACTCAAGTCTTTTTGGTGTCAGGGCCTTTCTGAACGCTTCTAAACTGGTGAAATAAACACCTGTCTCTTTCTTCACTTTTTCTCCGCGCTCTATGGCCTCTCCTGTTTTTACAAAATCATCGAGAACGCTTTTCACATCCTTAATGCCTATTTTAATTTTCTTTACTTTCATGGCTCACCTCTCTTATATCTTTCAATATCTTTGTAAAAGTCAGCAACTGTTTTATCCAGATTTATAAAGTTGTAAGGTTCTATCATGTTTTTTATATGCCTGTGGTCCCCTTTACGTTCGGCATTGTCATAACCTATTATGCGTTCTCCATCAACGATATAAACCAATGAATATTTATAGCCATGCGGCTTGTCCTTTGTTGGTTCCGGCAATTGCCACATCTTAACTTCTATTGCATTATCAAGCTCATCAATTACTTTTATATGCTTGATTAACTCTGCCCTCATATATTGGTATAATATACCCCCAATTAAAGCATGTCAATAAAAAAGACATTTCGGCAGTTGATAGAAGAAGAATCAGAAGAAAGAAAACGGCTTGAGGGTTGAAAACAGCCTCTACTTAAACACCCTCCTGAATATATAATTCACATTCTTCGTGTAAAATTTCAGGTCAAAGAGGCTATCTATCTCTTTGGCGGATAGATGTTTCGTTATCAAACCTTCTTTTTTAAGGAGGTCTTTAAAAGGCCTTCTCGATTGCCAGCTTTTCATGGCGGTTTTTTGAACAAGGCGGTAGGCGTTTTCCCTGCTAAGTCCCTTTTCCGTGAGCTTCAGAAGCACCCGCTGCGAACAGAACAGACCGTAGCTCTTGTTAATATTCTCTTTCATTCTCTCCGGGTAGACCTGAATGCCCTTGAGTATGCCTGTCAGCCTTACGAGCATGTAGTTGATGAGTATGGCGCTGTCCGGAACAATGATCCTTTCAACGGACGAATGGCTGATGTCGCGCTCATGCCATAAGGGAATGTTTTCCATGGCCGCCATTGCATTGGACCGTACGACCCTGGCGAGTCCGCTGAGGTTTTCACTGCCGACCGGGTTGCGTTTATGCGGCATTGCCGACGAGCCTTTCTGTCCCTTTTCAAAGGGCTCTTCAGCCTCAAGCACTTCTGTTCTTTGCAGGTGCCTTATTTCAACGGCCATTTTTTCAATCGCCCCTGCAATAAGCGCGAGGGTATTCATATATTCCGCGTGTCTGTCCCTTTGGATGACCTGTGTAGCGACAGGGGCGGGTTTAAGCCCCAGTTTTTTACATACGAACTTTTCAAGAAACGGCGGGAGACTTGAAAATGTTCCCACAGGCCCTGAAAGCTGGCCGTAACTGATGGTTTCCCTGGCAGTGTTCATACGGAAAAGATTTCTTTTCATCTCTTCATGCCAGAGAGCGAAAGTCAGCCCGAATGTAGTGGGTTCCGCATGAATGCCGTGGCTTCTGCCCATCTGCAGGGTGTTTTTGTACTTATGGGCGTTGGCTTTTAGTACGTTCATTAACTGCTTAATGTCATCAATTATGATATCCGCAGCTTCCCGCATGAGAAGGGCCAGGGCAGTATCTCCTATGTCTGAAGATGTAAGTCCCTTGTGTATGTAGCGGGCGTCAGGGCCGACATGTTCAGAAACGGATGTTAAAAAGGCTATGACATCGTGCTTTACGGTCTGTTCAATCCTGTCTATTCTTTTAACGCTAAAATTGGCGCGCTTTTTGATTGTAGCCAGGCTCTTTTTCGGTATTTCCCCCAGACTTGCCCATGCCTCACATGCCGCTATCTCCACATCAAGCCATTTCCTGTATTTATTTTCAGGTTCCCATATTTTCGCCATTTCAGGCATTGAATAACGTGGTATCAAATTATCCTCCCAAAAAACAATACTTGTTTTGTCTGCCTTATATTACAATATCGCAACAAGATGCCGGATTTCTTAATGGTATTTTTCCTTGCTGCCTGATGGTTTTGATAGTGAATTTGCAATATTGTCCAGGATTCCGTTAATAAAAGGAGCCGAGTCTTCCGTGGAATATTTCTTTGCTATTTCAATGGCCTCGTTTATTGCCACCGATGAAGGGATATCATCTGATCTATAGAGGAGTTCATATGTGGCGGCCCTCAGGATATTTCTGTCTATTGCCGCCATCCTGTCGATTGACCAGTGTCTCGCGGCTTTTTTTATGGTACGGTCGATTTCGTCAAGGTTGTCTATGGTTTTTTTAACAATATTGCGGGTGAATTCTTTCACATTACTGTCTTCGTTAATTCCTTCCCAGAATTCGCTTAACAGCTCATCGCTTGGTTCACTGCCTGTCAGTTCAATCTGAAAAAGGATCTGCAGGGCATACTCCCTTGATCTTCTACGTTTCATAAAACCGATTACAGGACCCGTCTCCCGGATTAAAGATTGTTTTGTCTCCGTTGTACGAAGAATCCTGTTTTACGCGCCCTGCAATCATAACTTCTTTAGAAGTTGCGCCATCTCTATTGACACCATGGCGGCATCCCAGCCTTTATTTCCGCTTTTTGATCCGGCCCGCTCCACCGCCTGATCAATAGTATCCGTGGTCAGGACACCGAAGGCTATCGGGACCCCTGTCTCAAGTGAAGCAGACGCGATCCCCTTGGCTGCTTCCGAAGCGACATATTCAAAGTGAGGAGTCGCACCGCGGATAATTGTACCGAGACAAATAACCGCGTCGTGGGATTTCTTCCCGGCAACCTTTTTTGCCGCAAGCGGTATTTCAAAAGAGCCCGGGACCTTTATTACGTCTATATTCTTCTCTGCTGCGCCGTGCCTTAAAAGGGCGTCAACAGCTCCTTCAAGAAGCTTGTTTGTTATAAAATCATTGAAACGGCTTACAATTATTGCGAATTTGAGCCCCTCCGCCTGAAGATCTCCTTCGATTTTTTTCATCAACTCCTCCTGTTTCTACACATTCTTAAGCATATGTCCAAGTTTTTTCTTTTTTATGGAAAGGTATTTAATGTTTTTTTCATGCGGTTTTATTTCAATGGGGACCCTCTCAACTATACGTAAGCCATAACCTTCAAGCCCTATAAGTTTTTTGGGGTTATTCGTCATTAAACGCATTTTCCGTACGCCGAGATTAACCAGTATCTGTGCCCCGATGCCATAATCCCTTAAATCCGGCTTGAAACCGAGTTTGACGTTTGCCTCGACAGTATCCAATCCTTCATCCTGAAGGGAATACGCCTTTAATTTATTGACAAGCCCGATCCCCCTGCCTTCCTGTCTCATATAGAGGATCACCCCTTTGCCCTCTTTTTTGATTATGGCCATGGCCTTGTGCATCTGGTCGCCGCAATCACATCTCTTTGAGCCGAAGACATCACCCGTAAGGCATTCCGAGTGGACCCTTACAAGGACCTCATCATCAGGAGATATATCTCCCTTGACCAGAGCTACATTCAACGTATCGTCAACCTGGTTCCCGAAGACAAAGACGGCAAACTCGCCGCCGTAAGAGGTCGGCAGTTTGGTTGAGGCCATTCTTGTCACAAGACACTGATTACGCATCCGGAATTGAATAAGATCTTTGATAGTGATTATTTTCAGGTTATGTTTGCGCGCGAACTTTGCAAGCTGCGGGACCCTTGCCATTGTTCCGTCGTCATTCATAATTTCACATATCACCCCGGCGGGATAAAGCCCGGCTAATCCGGCCAGGTCAACAGACCCTTCGGTCTGTCCCGCGCGTTTAAGAACACCGCCGGGTTGCGCCCTCAAGGGGAAAATATGACCGGGACTTACCAGGTCATCGGGTTTGGCTTTCGGGTTTATCGCGGCTTTAATGGTCTTTGCCCTGTCCGCAGCTGAAATGCCGGTTGTAACTCCCTTTCTGGCTTCAATTGAAATAGTAAAAGCCGTGCCGAAACGGGAGGCATTCATGTCGGCCATCATCGGGAGTTTAAGATCTTCTACCTTCTCAGAGGTAAGGGACAGACATATAAGACCCCTGCCGTGCTTGGCCATAAAATTTATGACCTCAGGCGTAACCTTATCGGCTGCAATTGTAAGGTCGCCTTCATTTTCCCTGTCCTCGTCATCAATGAGAATAACCATCTTGCCGGCCCTCATATCATCAAGGGCTTCCTCTATGGTATTAAATTTCCACTTTGGTTTGTTCCTGGATGTCTTACCCTGCTTTTTATCCACTCGTAAACCCCTCTTCTTTAAGTAATTTTGAAAGGCCTGACCCGATGTCTTTTCTGCTTATAAACTTTTCAATATATTTTCCGATTATATCCACCTCAAGATTGACTTTATCGCCAATGCCCTTGCCGCCGATATTTGTAGCTGAAAGAGTATGCGGTATAATAGCGACCCTGAAATACCCTTTCTCAAGGGCTGCCACTGTAAGACTTATTCCGTCAATGGCAACGGAACCTTTTTCCACGATATATTTCAATATCTCCGGAGTCGATTCGAAAGAATAGAAGGTATACTCTCCCGCCCGCTTTTTATCTATTATCGTCCCTGTTCCATCCACATGCCCAGTGACAATGTGTCCGCCGAGACGGTCGGACAATCTCAATGCCCGTTCAAGGTTTACCTTGCAGCCTGTCTTAAGCTCCCTGAAATTTGTGCTCCGCATGGTCTCGGGTGATACGTCAAAGGAAATGTTTCCGGTGAGTTCAGTAACAGTAAGACAAATACCGTTAACACAAATGCTGTCACCTAATTTCACATCGAATTCCGACAAGGGCTTTACAGCCAGCCTTATGCTGTTTCCTGTTTTCCTGACTGACGTAACAGATCCGAATGTCTCAACGAGTCCCGTGAACATAATCGTTAAAAACTTATACCCTTTAATTTCAATCGATCAGTTTTCCTATCCTGTTCCAGCGAACTTTATCAAACCAGGTGTCCTCGCTGTTCCACGACCAGTACATAATAAAGGCCTTGCCCTTTATCTCGTCCATATCCACTACCCCCCAAAAACGGCTGTCGTAGCTCCGGTCCCGGTTGTCTCCCATAACAAAACAGCTTCTGCGGGGGACAGTAAAAGGGCCAAAATTGTCTCTGAGGGAGTTTTCAATTTCATCGTCTTTATGCTCCGCATATGGTTCATCAAGCAGGACATCATTAACGTATACCTTTTTATTTTTTATCTCAATCTTATCTCCACCGACACCAACAACCCTTTTTATAAAATCCCGGCAATCATCCTTAAATAGATAAAAAGGATTTCCGCTGCTTAATGTATTCCTGAAACGGCTGGAAATATTTTCGAAAACATTTATACATTCCGGTTGTTCCTTGTTTTTGGGAAAAGAGAAGACTATGACATCGCCTCTTTTAGGTGGGTTGAAGATTAAGAGCCGGCTTTCCGTAAAGGGGATTTTCAATCCGTAAACAAACTTGTTTACAAGAATATGATCGCCAACAACCAATGTGGGAATCATGGAACCCGAGGGTATTTTAAAGGCCTGTACAACAAATGCCCTTATCAAAAGGGCCAGAAAAACGGCAATAATAATAGCTTCCGTGTATTCTCTGAGTTTTGATTTCGGTTTTGCCTTTTTAGCAGCCAAATTTAATTGTTTCCTTTCATGTTTGCTTAACCGTGGTTACTTTATTTTACTTTCAATACGGCAAAGAATGCCTCTTGCGGGATTTCAACCTTGCCAACCTGTTTCATCCTGCGCTTGCCCTCTTTTTGTTTTTCAAGCAGCTTCCTTTTCCTGCTTATATCGCCGCCGTAGCATTTTGCAAGCACATTTTTCCGCAGCGCCTTTATGGTCCCCCGTGCTATAATTTTGTTCCCAATGGCGGCCTGAATTATAATTTCGAAAAGCTGCCTGGGGATAACTTCCAGCAGTTTTTCAACGACCTGTCTGCCCCTGTAATATGCCCTGTCCTTATGGACAATCATGGAAAGAGCGTCAACCGGTTCTTTGTTTATAAGCAAATCAAGCTTTATAAGCTTTGATTCCCTGTATCCAAGAAACTCGTAGTCCATTGATGCATAACCGCTTGATGAAGATTTTAGTTTATCATAAAAATCCCACAAAATCTCATTTACGGGAAATTCATACGTTACCATTACTCTGTCTGTTCCGATATAATTAAATTCTTTTTGCACCCCGCGCTTTTCCTGACACAGATCAAGGATCTGACCGATATATTTTGAAGGCACAAAAATAGTGGTCTTTACAAAAGGTTCTTCAATGCTTCCAAAATTCTCCGGCAGTTTCGCGGGACTGTCGATATACATGATTTTTCCATCGATTTCAACTACCTTGTAAACTGCAGTGGGGGCTGTGCTTATAAGGGAAAGCTGGAACTCCCTTTCAAGACGTTCTTTGATTATTTCCATATGCAAAAGGCCGAGGAAACCGCAGCGGAAACCAAAACCCAGGGCAGTGGAAGACTCGGGCTCAAAGGTAAAAGAAGAATCATTGAGCCTCAGTTTTTCCAGGGCGTCTTTAAAATCTTCATACTGATCGGTTTCTGTCGGATATAGACCGGAAAACACCATTGGTTTTACTTCCTTATAACCCGGACAGGGTGCGGAAGCGGGGTTTTTTTCATCGGTAATGGTATCACCGACCTTTGTATCAGCCACATTTTTAATCCCCGCAATTATGTAGCCGACTTCACCCGCGCTGAGACAGGCAACCGATTTTTTGCCGGGGGTAAATACACCGACCTCCTGAACTTCATATGATTTATCGGCTGCCATAAGCAGGATTTTTGATCCCTTTTTTATCTTTCCGTCAAACAGCCGGACCAGAATGATAACGCCCTGATAGTTATCATACCATGAGTCAAATATCAGGGCCTTCAGGGGAAGCTTCCCGCTGCCGGCCGGTGAAGGCACTTTTTTCACTATCGTTTCCAACACTTCCGTAATACCCGTGCCATCCTTGGCGGACGCCAGGATTATGTCGCTGCACTCGATTCCGATGGATTCTTCAATCTGTTGCTGTACCCTTTCGGGATCTGCGCCCGGGAGATCGATCTTGTTTATGACCGGAATTATCTCAAGGTTATGCTCGACGGCCAGATAAGTATTGGCAACTGTCTGGGCCTCAACTCCCTGGGATGCATCGACTATAAGCAATGCGCCTTCGCATGAGGCAAGGCTGCGCGACACCTCGTAAGAGAAATCAACGTGTCCCGGCGTATCAAGGAGATTCAGTATATAACTTTTTCCATCGGTCGCTTTGTAATTGAGCCTTACCGCGTGGGCTTTTATGGTTATCCCGCGCTCCTGTTCCAGGTCCATGGAATCCAACACCTGCTTGGTCATTTCCCTCTGTGAAACGGCCCCCGTCAGTTCGAGTATGCGGTCGGCTATTGTGGATTTACCGTGGTCTATATGAGCTATAATGGAAAAATTTCTTATATTAGCTTCAGACATGAGTTTCAGATGCAGGTTAGCTTGAGGCTCCCATGGTTCCGGTAACCCTTTTAAAGAGAAGGCCGGCGGCGCCTATGGAGCCGGCATCTTTTGACAGGGCGCTTTTCATTATCTTTACATTGGAAGAAAGACCCTTAAACGCCCTTTTCAAGACTTCTTTTCGTATATCTTCAATAAATATTTCCCATGCCCCGACCAGTCCGCCGCCTATAATCACTGCCTCAAGGTTTAAGATATTGATTAAATTAGCTATGCCGATTCCAAGGAACTGGCCTGCTTCCCTGAAGACTTCCCTGCTCAGGTTGTCGCCTTCAAACGCTGTCTCATATATAAACTGAGGGGTTATTTTATAGAAGTTGCCGTGACAGCATTTTGCCAGCAAACTTTCAGCGCCTTTTTCCAGAGAAGATATTGCCCTGTCCACAATCGCCCTGCCCGATGCATAAGATTCCAGGCACCCGTAACTGCCGCATGTACAATAACGCCCGCTTGACACGACGGTCATATGCCCTATCTCTGCCGGACCTTCATACAATTCACCGTGATAAATGATCCCTCCACCAAGGCCGGTGCCTAATGTAAGAACGACAAAATTATCAAAGTCCTTTCCGGCGCCTACCCATTTTTCACCGTATGCATATGTGTTGGCATCATTTTCAAGAACAACCGGCAGAGAGAATTCCTTTTCGAAAATTTCCCTTACAGGGACACCGTTAAGGGCCGGAATATTCGGGGATTGTATTACCCTGCCGCTTTCCCTGTCAACAAGACCCGCTATTCCAATGCCGATGCCGATAACAGAGGCATCTGATATCAACGATCTTGTTGAATCTTCATCTAAAAAATCTCTTAATTTCTTGACCAGCAGGGCCTCTGTTTTCTCTGCTTTATCAGGGGATACAACGGGAGTCGGGACTTGCTGTCTGCCCAGCACGTTCCCGTCTTCAGAGGCAAGCAGGATTTTTGTATTTGTTCCGCCGATATCCATGCCAATGGCAATTTTCATAAGAATTGTTTCCTGAAATCAAGACTGAAGAATTCAAATTTATTAAGATCAGGCAACCTACATATTACCACAATACAAAAGTGCGTGTAAAGCGAAGGGGCGCTGAAATTATTTGCAAATTAAGATAGATAATATATAATCTTGTGACTATGTAATAAATAAAAGAGAAAAAATTTAAAGGCGATTATCAAACGGAGGAGGATATGAATAACCATTTGAAAACAACCCAGCCGTGTGTCACAAGCAGGAGAGGGCCTTTTTTAAAGATGCCTGTGTGTATTTTCGTATGTCTTTGTATGGTCTTCCTCCTTAACACAACGGCGTGCACGAAAAAAACGGAAAAGGAAAAAACCACAATTCATTTTGTGACATGGAAGCCGAATATCCCGGCGGCATGGGATGAGATATTCAGGATTTTCGAGGCCGGAAATCCTGACATTGAAGTGGCAACGGAAACGGGCCCTCATTCATCAACCGCCTTCCACGACCTCCTGACACAAAAGCTCAAGAACCGCAGTGAAGATGTGGATGTTTTTTTAATGGATGTTATATGGCCTCCTGAATTTGCGGCAGCCGGATGGGCTGCGCCGCTTGATGAGATGTTCCTCGCTTCGGAACAGGAAAAATTTCTGGGCGGCGCGATACTGGCAAATTCATACCGGGGTAAAATTTATGGCATCCCCCTTTTTATTGACAGCGGGATTTTATATTACCGCAAGGACCTTCTAAGAAAATATGTATTTAAACCGCAGGAGACCTGGCAGGAGATGGTTAAGCAGGCTGAAGTTATTGTCGCGAACGAATCGATAAAAGGGGGAGAACTATACGGATTCTCCGGACAGTTCAAACAGTATGAAGGACTGGTCTGTGACATGATGGAATACATCTTAAGCAACGGCGGAGAGATACTAAGCCCGGAAAGCGGAAAGTCCGGGCTTGCCGACAAACCTGCCATTGAGGCCGTCAGGTTTGTCAGGGAAAATATTATAGGGAAAATCGCTCCTGTTGGAGTCTTAACCTATCAGGAGCCTGAATCGCTTGATATTTTTATTCAGGGGAAGGCGGTCTTTCACAGAAACTGGCCTTATGCATGGGAAGTATCGAATAATCCCGAACGTTCGGCTATTGTAGGCAAGGCAGGCATTTCAAGACTCCCGCATTTTGAAGGAAACAGGAGTTATTCCACTCTGGGAGGATGGCAGGTCGGCATCAGCAGTTATTCAAAAAAGAAAGAAGCTGCCTGGAAATTTGCAAAATTCCTGACCGGTGAAAAGATCCAAAAGATCCTTGCATTAAAGGCGGGACGGGCTCCCACCAGAGAGGCCCTCTACAAAGACCCTGAAATTCTTAAAGCATATCCCCATTTTTCTGACTTGAAGGATGTCTTTTTAACGGCCCATCCGCGTCCAAGGACGCCTCTTTATCCCGCTGTATCAAATGTCCTGCAGAGATATTTCAGCAAGGCAATATCATCTCCGGACATAAATCTGGAGGAGGAAGCAAAAGCTGCTTCAGAGGAGGTAGAGAAGATAATAGCGATGGAGAGGGGCGACAAATAGGGACGAATCAGAATGGAACAGAGGCTTTCATTACTAACCCGTGAAAGAATATTCGGCGCGTCCCTGCTAATACCGTGCCTTTTGCTCGTAACCGTCTTTGCCTTTTATCCGATCTTTTATTCCTTTTATCTCAGCCTGCATAAAATAATACTCGGCCTGCCGTATCTTGGCCAGCCTTTTATCGGATTTGAAAACTACAGAGAGCTGTTGAAGGACAAAGTAGCCCTGCACTCGTTGACGAACACCCTTCTTTTTGTCTTTATATCAACCTTCTTTGAAATACTCTTCGGGCTTGTTATCGCCCTTGTTATAAACAGGAGCTTCAGGGGGAGAGGAGTCGTCAGGGCTGCAATACTCGTGCCCTGGGCCATACCGACGGTTGTTTCATCACAGATGGGGAGGTTTATATTCAATGAGCATTACGGTCTCCTGAATTACATTTTATTCGGCGCCGATACATCTGCCTATGCCGCATGGCTTGCTCATCCTTTATCGGCCTTTTCGGCCATTGTAGTTGCTGATGTGTGGAAAACATCGTCATTTGCCGGGTTATTGATTTTAGCGGGGCTCCAGCTTATTCCTGATGAGCTTTATGAGGCAGCA
>JAUVPO010000139.1 GCA_030598625.1 Deferribacteres bacterium
GGAAGACGCAGGAGGCGTAGCGCTGATCCTCGTGGTCTGGGTAATGATTATCCTTGTGGCAATCGTTGGAGAATTTTCATATTCAATGAGGACCGAAATCAATATCACGAGAAATTTTAAAGAAGAGGCGCAGGCGTATCAGTTGGCCCTGGCTGGTATCGAGTCAGCAAAGTTTGAAATCCTTTCAGCTGAAAAACCGGCTGATATGTATGTTAATGAAAACAGTATCCTGATTTTCAATCAGGATGAAGAAGAACCGGAGAGGAAAGATGAGCTGGGTAACGGGACCCTGAAATATGATATTGTTGATGAGGAGGGAAAGCTTAATATCAACAAGGCGTCACGGGACCAACTGGAATATATTTTTCTGGATTCAGGTGTTGATTTCACGGAGGTTGATGAGATAGTTGATTCTATTATTGACTGGAGAGACTCAAATGATCTGCACATGCTGAACGGAGCTGAGGAAGACTATTACCGGTCTTTGCCGGAACCTTATAGTTGCAAAGACGGTCCCTTTGATTCCGTAGAAGAGCTGTTATTAGTAAAAGGCATGACACCTGAGATTTTTTATGGTTCAGCCGGGGCGCGCCGGGGTGAAGAGGATAGTGAGGAAGAAGAGGCTTATGACGGAGTCGCACAGTACTTGACCGTTAACGGTCAAGGCAGGATCAATATTAATACTGCCGGCAGGGTCGTGCTTGAAGCTGCGTTAGGAGTCGAAAAAGCGGATAACATAATCCTTCAAAGGGAAGCAGGACCGATATCCACTCCTGTAAAGGGGGGTAAAGTGTCCTCCGCTTTTTTTGCCGTCACATCTACAGGCGCCAATGCGGACGGAACTATTATAAGGTCTGTCAGAACAATCATGCAAAAGAAAGAAAACAGTCTGGAGCCCGTTTACTGGAATGACAACATTATTGGATAAACTGATTGGAACGTTTCTCGGCATAGAGTTCAGAGAGGACTCTATTGTC
This sequence comes from Deferribacteres bacterium, assembly GCA_030598625.1. Classification (GTDB taxonomy): domain Bacteria; phylum Nitrospirota; class Thermodesulfovibrionia; order UBA6902; family UBA6902; genus JAUVPO01. Next base: position 978 of record JAUVPO010000139.1, read on the forward strand.
GTTACCTGCCTTAAGAAAAATTTATCGGGTATGGCTATATTATCATCATCGGCTTTTCCGTTAAGGGATGATGACACTGTTATCAGTGAAGTCCGGGAATATATCGGGAAGCAGGGTGCGGAAATAAAAGGGGTCTTCGTAAGTATTCCTGATAAATGGTCGATTATCAAGTTTACTGAAATACCTTCAATAAAAGGCAAAAGTAAAGACGTCTTAGTCAACTTAGTGAGGTTTGAAATAGAGCGTCATATCCCTTTTCAGATAGAAAATGTAGCCTATGATTTTATGGTTACGGAAGAAAAGGACATGACCTGCTCGGTTGTTTTTGTAGCTGTTAAGAAGGAAAGAATGGATTTTGTAACAGACTTTCTCGAAAAAATTCAGCTTCAGCCGCAGGTCGTAACTCTCTCGTCTTTTGCCGTATTGAATACAATTGAGTTAAGCGGGGTTTCAACAGGCGGCTGGCAGGAGATTATGGGAGTTGTCAGGACTTCAAAAATTTTAGGGAAGAAAGGTGAAGCGAATATTTCCGTTTACATTGACGGGGTGAACGCAAGTCTGACGCTGATAAGGGACGGTCATTGTACACATATGAGGTCTTTTACCGCAGGCGAGGACCAGGCATTAAAGGAATTTTCATCTGATATTGCTGAATATCTGGCAGGGTTGCAGTCGATAAGCTCAATAGAGCGATTCAATAAATTGATATTGTCCGGTGATAAGACTTTAACAGTAGATATTACAGGCGAATTAAAGGAAAAACTAAGCGTAAATAATGTAATCGTTGATCAGGTATCAAATTTCACGGGAGATATTAAAGGTGTTGCGGTAAATGGTCTCGCGTCGTCTGTCGGCGCCTGCTTCAGCGGGTTTGGAATCGGCACGTACGGAATCAACCTGCTGCCGCATAAGATGGAGTATAGAGGCAAAAGAATAGCCCCACTGACTACAAAGATATTTCTGGTCCTGATATTGTTTCTGATTATCGGTATATTCACGACCGGGATTGTCAAAGAGAAGAAGTTTTTGACGGAGATGGAGGAAACACTGAAAAAGAATGAACCCGCGGTTAAAGAGCTTGAAAAACTTTCCGCTGACATAAGTGTTCTTGAAAAGAGGAGCGGTTTTTTGCGCAATGTAAAGGAAAACGAGATTACACTCGAGATACTTGCCGAGCTGACAAGTGTGCTGCCGAAAGACTCATGGATTACGAATCTCGATTTTAAAGGGATTAATTTCAGAGAAACAAAGAAGGCTGGAGGAAAACTTATAATAAGCGGTTATGCCGCGTCCTCTTCCTCTCTCATTCCCCTGCTGGAAGATTCCCCGTTTTTTGAGAAAGTCGAGTTTGTAGGGCCTATTAAAAAAACAAAAGATAGAGAACAGTTCAAACTGAGCGCACAGGTAGTCAGACCCGAAGACAAGAATAGTGAGACAGACAAATGAATCTGCCGTTTAATGTAAGCGAGAGGGAAAAAAAATTTGTTATAGTCGGGGGAATTATTGCCTTTTTGATAATAATATTTTACGTGATGTCATGGTATGCTCAAATCAGAGAGGATGTGAGAAATTATTCGGATTCCAGGTTTTTCATGATCGAGAAGCAGTTGAACAAGATGTCGGAAAGAGATGTCCTGCAAAAGCGGGTTGGTATATTGATGAAGGAGATTGAGAGAAAGGAAAAGGCTTTTTTGCGGGGAGATAAACCTCCTGTTGCAGCGGCCGCGCTTCAGAAGCTTCTTAAGGAAACCGCGGCGCCGCTGAACATAGAGGTGAAATTAGAACGCGCCCTGAATCCTGTTGATACTGAATTTTATCTCGGCATACCGGTGGAAATAGGATTTACCGCGTCAACAAACAAATTGAAAGACCTCCTTTATAACCTCAGAAAATCTCCTGTTTTTCTTACGGTTTCTGAAATAAAGATCAGGGTTACAAGGGTCAATAATCCTACGAGTATATATACCACATTAGTTGTCACCGGTTTTATAAAAAAGCCTGAAGATCAGGGTACGGTCAATAAAGAGGCGAAAAATGCTGCGTAATTATTTTGTAATAAACATAGTACTCATCATTATTATTGCCGTTCTCGGGCTTAAGCTATATAAGGTGGTTGCGTATTCTATAGAGATACCTGCAGAGGCCGGTGTCAAACATTCCAGGGAAGAACGTGTTGATATTAAACGGGTAAATAATAACATGAAGGGAAAGTTATTCCAGGTTATATCTGACATGGACCTTTTCAGGCCGTCAAGGACGCCGGTTTTGTCGACTGATGCTTCAAAACCACAAACCCTGAAGGACCCGCCGAAACTTTTTGGAACTATACTTCTGAATAACAAAAGAACGGCAATCCTTGAGGACCCCGAGACAAAGACAACCAGGAATTATCACGTAAATGATTCGGTTGCAGGATATGTAATTGCGGATATATTGGAAGACAAAGTCGTTTTTTTTACGAATGGGGATAAGGTCGAAGTGAGATTGAGGGACAATAAAGGTGTTAAGCCGTCAAGGCGGCCGAAATATAACCCACCGTCCAGACAACGGAATCAAAAACGTGTGCCGAAACGTCCTGTAAGGAGGACGCCACGGAGGAGAACAGTAGAGCAGAATAAAAGTCAGTTAGAGAAGCTGCCGGAGGAGATCGAAGAATTAATGAAAAATATGGAATGATTCCCGTGTATCCGGGCGTGCGCTAAGGCGTTTCTATTCCCAATGACTTGATTTTTCTGTGAAGGTTGCTTCTTTCGATTTCCAGGGCTTCAGCGGTTTTTGAAACATTCCAGTTATTCCCCTGCAGTTTTTTAAGAATGAAATCCTTTTCGAATTGCTCACGCGCGTCTCTTAATGTTTTATAACCTGAATAGTCGGACTTCGCTCCCTTAAAAGGCTGGATTGCTTTCACATCGATAACTTCAGCTGGATTCATAATTACAAAACGCTCAATCGTGTTTTTAAGTTCTCTTACATTGCCCGGCCAATTGTAATCCATTAAGGCGCGTAATGTTGTTTTACTCACTTTTTTGGATTTTTGTCCATATTGTTGAGATAGATTTATAAGAAAATAGTCTACCAGGCGCGGTATATCATCTTTTCTCTCCCTGAGGGGAGGCACATAAATGGGGATGACATTCAGTCTGAAATAGAGGTCCTCCCTGAAGGTCGCTTTTTGAATCTCTTCTTCAAGGTCTTTATTTGTAGCCGCGATGATCCTTACATCCACCTTTATTTTTTTGCTCCCGCCGACTCTCTGGAATTCCTGTGTTTCAATGACCCTTAAAACCTTTGCCTGTGTGGCAAGGGACATATCGCCGATTTCATCAAGGAACAGGGTCCCTTCATCAGCAAGCTCAAACTTGCCTTTTTTGCTTTCAAACGCGCTGGTAAAAGAGCCTTTTTCATGACCGAAGAGCTCGCTCTCGATAAGCTCATGCGGAATAGCTGCGCAGTTGACCTCGATAAAATTCTTGTCCCTTCTTTGGCTTGCGTTATGCAATGCCCTTGCAACGAGCTCTTTACCCGACCCGCTTTCCCCGAGTATAATGACTCTGCCCTGGGATATTGCCGCTTTCATTATTTTATCTTTAAGTTCGTTTATCTCCGGGCTCTCTCCAACGATTTCCCAGTTCCGGGCCATGCTGGTCCTTAGTGCCATGTTTTCCTTTTCAAGCATCTGCATTTCAAGCGCTCTTCTAATGAGAATTAAGACTTTATCCAGAGACAGTGGTTTTTCCAGGAAGTCATACGCGCCGAGTCTGATAGCTTGAACGGCCGTATCTATGTTGCTGTGACCGGAAATCATTATTACGCAAACATCCCTGTTTTTTTCTCTGATGCTCTTCAGCGTTTCAATGCCGTCTATTCCCGGCATCCATACATCAAGCAGTATGATATCAGGAGGATTTTCAATGAATTTCGATATTGCGCTTTCACCCGATGAAGCAGTGATAACATCATGTCCTTCATCCTCAAGGATGCTGCTAAGGGTGTCAAGTATACTTTCTTCATCATCAACTATTAGAATAGTCGCTTTTGTTGGTCCAGCCATATTTAAATTAGTCTCCCGTTGGAAATTGTATAATTATACACTATAAGGCTCTCTCTTGGTAAATGCTGAAAGGGTCCCTTTATTACTTCTGCTCTACAGGCAATTCGATTATGAACCGGGTCCCCTTCGGCTTGTTATCCTGTACCCTTATGTATCCCCTGTGTTTTGATATTATGCTGTTGACAATCGCAAGCCCTAATCCAGTGCCTTCCTTTTTCGTTGAGAAATATGGAAAGAAGAGTTTGTCCCTGTCTTCCTCCTTAATGCCTGAACCGTTATCAATGACCTCTATTCTTATAAGGTCTAAAGTCGAATTGTAGAAGGCATTCAGCAATATTTTATCGGTTTTTGCCTGGACCGCGTTATCAATGAGATTAATCAAGGCCATCTTTATCTGTTTTTTGTCCATATCGATATCAGGTATCTCTCCATTAAATGATGTTATGATTTCAGTATCTTTTAAATTGCTGTAAAGCTCAACGACTTCTTCGATAATTGATCTGATATTGGTTGGTTCGAGATTAATTTTCGGCATCTTGCCGAACCTTGAAAACTCGTCCACAAGAGACCGCA